>CANNKD010000216.1 GCA_947505205.1 Bacteroidota bacterium
ATACTTTGGCTTTGTTGTCCGATTAAAATTGTTAACCCCCTACGGGGAAAATCTTCTAATATCAAATCTTGTAGTGTTACAATACTTTATTGCCTAAGGCGAATTCGGCTTAGCGGATAAAGTTTTGTAGACCAAAAAGTTACCATATGTATTTTATACCTCGTAGAGGTTAAATTAAAAAGTTATCCGAATAAATTTTACCTTGAAAGTTGTGATTTAATTTCCTCGATAAACTGTGATTGAGGTGTGGATTTATAAATATTTGAGCCAATTTGCTATTTTTTAAACGAATAGTATTTTCTTTCAAAAAGATTTTGTAATTTTGCACTCCATTTTACAAATCATATCTATAAATTAACACATTACATTATGAACCAGTACGAAACCGTTTTCATTGTAACTCCCGTTTTGTCTGAAGAACAGATGAAGGAAGCGGTAAAAAAGTATCAGGACTACCTGACCGAGAAAGGTGCTGAAATTGTGCACGAAGAGCATTGGGGAATGCGCAAATTAGCGTATCCTATCCAAAAAAAATCAACCGGTTTTTACCATTTGATTGAATTTTTGGCCGAAGGCGCTTTGATTGCAGATTTTGAAACCCAGCTGAAGCGTGACGAACGCTTAATCCGATTCCTAACGGTGAAACTCGATAAGCACGCAATTGCTTACAACGAGAAGAAACGCAGAAAAGCTAAAGAAACCGCCAAAGAAAAGGTAGAAGCTTAAAAATCAATTCAGTAACCAAAAAAAAAGATTTAACAATGGCTCAAGGAAGTACAGAAATTAAATATTTGACTCCGATTGCAGTTGATACCAAAAAGAAAAAATACTGCCGGTTCAAAAAAAATCGCATCAAATTTATCGATTATAAAGATGCCGATTTCCTCTTGAAGTTTGTGAATGAGCAAGGTAAATTACTACCACGCCGTATCACCGGAACTTCAACTAAATTTCAACGGAAGACTGCACAGGCTGTGAAACGCGCCCGTCACCTTTCATTAATGCCATACGTGGCCGATTTACTTAAATAAGAGGAGGAAATAGACATGGAAGTTATTCTTAAACAAGATGTAAATAACCTGGGATTTACCCACGACATTGTGAATGTAAAAAACGGATACGCCCGTAATTTTCTCATTCCCAATAAATTGGCTATCATTGCCAGCGAAACAAACCGCAAGATTCTTGCTGAATTGAAAAAGCAACAATCATTTAAAGCCGAAAAAATTAAAAACGAAGCCTTGGCAATTGCCAAAGTTTTAGAAGGTTTAACCTTACGTATTGGCGCTAAAGCCGGTGCATCAGGAAAAATCTTTGGTTCGGTGAATGCAGTTCAAATCGTAAACGCAATTAAAGAAGCCAAAAATATCGAAATTGATCGTAAACGTATTTCGATGAACGAAGATGCTATCAAGGAAGTTGGCGAGTACAAAGCCAAAATCAGATTGCACAAAGAAGTTCAATTTGATATTCCTTTTGAAGTTTTTGCTGAGTAGTCAGTAAAAAATACTTAATTTTAAACCCAAACCTGTACCATCAGGTTTGGGTTTTTTTTATGATTTCAAAGAATCAATTCAAAATCTATACTTCTCTTAAACAGGTGAAATATAGAAATTTACATAATCTGTTTGCCGTTGAAGGACTCAAAGGACTGGAGGAATTACTGGCAAGTAAATTCGAAACTATTTCCGTTATAACCACTGCAAGTCGGCTGAATACTTGTCACGGAATCGTTGAATTTGCAGGAATGCAGCCGGAAATTGTATCGGAAAAGGAAATGGCTGATTTAAGTAGCCTTAGTACGCCTCCGGGAGTTATCGCAATTGCTAAAATGCCTCAATATCAGATTGATACTGTTGATTTTAAAAATAAAATCACCTTATTTCTTGATGGAATCAGTGATCCCGGAAATATGGGAACAATTATCAGAACCGCCGATTGGTTTGGCGTTGTAAATGTGATATGCAGCATTGATTCAGTAGATGTTTTCAACCAGAAAGTGGTGCAGGCAACAATGGGTTCGCTTTTTAGAGTTAAGGTTTTTTCGGAAGAATTGGAGCCTATTTTAAGTAGCGCAAAATCTGAAGGAATTGAGGTTTTTGGAGCGGTAATGGATGGCAAAAATATCTATGAGACTGAAAAAAAATTTCACGAAGGAATTTTAGTTATTGGAAGCGAATCGCATGGAATCCGAAAACAAATTTTGCCCTTTGTTTCAACAAAAATTACCATCCCAAATTATGTAACCGGTTCAAAAAGAGCAGAATCGCTTAATGCATCCGTGGCGGCTTCGATTATTTTGGCGGAGATGAATCGTAAAAAGCATGCAGGCAAATGAAGTGGATTCTCCTAATTTTACAGAATCAAACTGAAGTAAATGACGTCGTTAAGCGCCGACAATCACATTGGTCATCGCATCAAAATTCAGATATTTTTTTGCGAGTAGTTGTAGTTCCTCTGCTGTAATTTCCTGAATTTTCAGTAAGCTTTTCTCATAATAATCCATGCCAAGATTCCATGCCATGATAGATTTGAATTTTTCGGCCTGATTATAAACACCATCTAGACTTCTTAAGTAACTTCCTGTCAAATAGCTTTTTACCAAATTTAGTTCTTCGTTATTCACTAAATTGATTTGAAGTAATTTCATTTCATTTTTTATTTCTTCGATGGTATTTTGTGTAACGTCGGTTCCAACTTCGGTAGAAATAATGAAAATTGTACCTTTTTTGAGTGGAGTAACCTGAGAATGAATCCCATAAGTGTAGCCCTTGTCTTCTCGAATATTATTCATTAGCCTCGAGCCAAAATAGCCACCGAAAATAGTGTTCAATACCAAAAAAGGAATATAATCGGGATCGGTGCGAGCCATTATTGGCATGCCAATTTGAATGGCCGACTGCAAGGCATTTTCCTTTTTTATATAAACTGTTTGATTCTCAAAGTCAGATGGTTGTGAAAACTCTGATTTTTGTCCGGGTGCGTTCCAGCTGTTACCCAGATGGTTTTCTATCCCTTCAATAATATTTTCATCAATTGGCCCGCTTAATAATATTGAGCAATTATCAGATCCATAGTTGTTTATGTGAAAATTCTTTAATTGTTCGATGGTCAGATTATCGTAATCCTGGGCGTTTGCCATTCGTCCATAAGGAGTCTCTTTTCCGAAAACCAATTCGTTAAATGCACGGCGAGCGATGTTTTTTGGTTTCTCATTTTGAATGATAAATTCTTCCTTTTCAATATCCCGAACCATTTTGAATTCTTTGACCGAAAATGAAGGTTCTTTGATCAAACTTTCTAACATGGGTAGTACTTCCCTGATGTTTTTCTTCAGCGACAAGAGTGTGATCGTTGATTCATCTTTTGTCGCATTTTGACTTAGATAGGCACCGAAAAAATCAATTTTAGATATTAATTTGGTTCCGGGAAATGTTCCGGAGCCTTCTTTCAGGATACGAATGGTGGTGTTTGCAACAAGTGGTGCTGGTTGACAAGCGGTCCCTGAATTGAAAACTAAATCAATTTTTACGGCCTGTTGCTGATCGTTCCTGAAAATATTAACCCGAATTCCATTAGTCAATGTCATAGAATCAGGTTCTACGATCTGTATTTTATTGATTCTGTTCGTTTTGGGAGATATTTGTCTGTCGAGCATATAAAAGTGAATAAAAATATGTTAAAGCGTATCTTTTAAATAAAACAAAGTACTGCAATTCTCCTTGCGGAAAATCTGACTGGCAGTTTGTTGTACATCAATATGGCTGACTGCGCTATACAAACTTGCTATTTTATTGATCATGTCAATATCGCCTAAATGTTCATAAATGGCAAGATCCAAGGCTCTGTTTGTCAATGAAATCTTTGAAAATTCCAAACTCGACTCAACGCGGTTTTTCACTTTGGTCAAATCATTGGGTTTAATTTTGTTCGAGCTAAATCTCTCAACGATTTCCTCAATGGCCTGATTTGCAACTTCAATAGTTGTTTCCGGCATGAGTTTTCCACTGATGATGAATAATCCGGCATCGATATCACCGGTGATATATGCGTCGATAGATGAAAACAGCTTTTTCTTTTTTACCAATTCTTTGTAGAGAATGGATGATTGTCCCGATCCCAAAAGATCAGATATTAAGTCAGTTATGATATATTGACTATCTTTCCTGCTGCACGAATGCCAGGCTTTATAGATGGCATTTGAATGGACTTTGCGCTTTACGGTCAGGACTCTTTCATCTTTTTGGATTGGTTCTTCAGGCAAATTACGTTCGTTCATTGGTCCGGATGGAATCGGGCCGAACCATTTTTCGGTAAGGTTTTTAATCTCTTCAGTTTCGATATTTCCGGCTACACTCAAAATGGCGTTATTCGGACAGTAAAACCTTGAAAAGAAGGATTTTACATCTTCCAATGTAGCCTCTGCAATATGATCGATGGTCTTTCCAATTGTATTCCATTGGTAAGGATGTACTTTGTAAGCCAATGGTTTGAGAAGCAGCCAAACATCACCATAAGGTTGGTTCAGGTAGTTTTGGTTGAATTCTTCAGTCACCACCTGACGTTGTACCTGCAGGCTTTTTTCTGAAAAAGCCAAACTCAACATGCGGTAAGATTCGAGCCAGAAGGCCGTTTCGATATTTTCTTTCGGTAAAGTGAGGTAATAATTCGTGAAATCGCTGTTTGTAAAGGCATTGTTTTCGCCTCCGGCACGCTGTAAAGGCTCATCATATTTTGGGATGTTGACAGATCCACCAAACATCAAATGTTCAAACAAATGGGCAAAACCGGTTTTATCAGGATGTTCGTCACGGGCACCAACATCGTATAAAATATTCATGGCAACAAGTGGTGTTGTAGGATCCCGATGCACAATCACGCGCAGTCCGTTTGATAAGGTAAATTTGTCAAATTGAATCATATCAGCAAATTAGATGTAAAGCCAAATACCAGAAGTGATATTTTCGTGGACAAAGGTCGTTATTTTTTTAATATATTGAAACCCAATTGCTTGAATTGGAGAATTATTGACTTAATTTTGGCTAATTTATTGAACGCATTTAACCCCTTCTCATTTGATGGATTGGAGATCAAAACTGGGAATAATTCCTTCTTTAATTAGCTTTATTAGCATTTCATTGTTTTGTCTGATTC
>CANNKD010000217.1 GCA_947505205.1 Bacteroidota bacterium
CTATCAAACCTTAAAAACATGAGCACTACTATTAACCGCAAACCGATTCGTTTCTATAGCGATCCAAAAAGAGTAATTGTTCGATTCTTTTTCCCCGGTCCCGATTCAAGAGTTATTTCGATCATTGAAAAAGTAAAACAGATGCCCGAAGAGGCAGCGCGCTTGAGCCTGAACCAATCCTTACGTGATTTTTCGGCTCGCCATCGAAACATTTCAAAGGTCTATCAAAAACATTTTGAACGCACAAATGACATCATGAATGGAAGATGTGGTGATTTAATGCCCTTGTCAAATGCAAAAAAAATGTTGATTGGAGCCTTTTTCACTTCAGAATATTCGATCGAATCTGCAGCATTTTTCAACCCATCGATGGTTGAAGATCCAGATCAGACAGGTTTACAGGAAGGTGAGAAACGTGTTGTAATCAGTTTCAGAGCCACGGGTGAAGGACATATTTCTTCCATCGTATTCAGAGGAGGCGTACTTGATGCAAAAAACAACCTCACCTTAGTTCCAACCGGAAGATTGATTGACGAAGCTGAAGCAATTAAAAATTATGTTTACCAAAAAGAAAGTTTCAGGCACAAACTTTGCGAATTGCACGGTTATTGCGATCTCGACACCGATTCAAACGATAGTGTTATCAATCGTGTTTTAAACAAATTGCGCTTCGAATTTGATTACAACGAAATGTATCGTGCCATTGATGAAACAACTCACGAGATACAACCCAATGAAGATCAGCGTAATATATTAAAAACAATCAGTTGGTTAGCCGATTCACATTATGAAATTTCTTTCTCACTTGATACAGGCATTTCAGATCGTGTCATTTTTCCGATTGCTGCAGCAGAAAGTAATGGTATTGAAGATGCACGATTTGTAAAATTCACGGACGATGATGGCCGTGTTCGATATTATGCAACTTACACAGCCTATAATGGAAAAAGTATCATGCCAAAATTAGTGGAAACTAAAGATTTTTACAATTTCAAAATCATGCCAATCCACGGAGAAAAAGCTCAAAATAAAGGCATGGCTTTGTTTCCACGAAAAATAAATGGTAATTACGTGATGCTTGCACGTTTAGATGGCATCAATAACTTTGTGATGTTCTCAAAAGAGATCAATATGTGGGAAGACGCGTTACAGATTCAGGCTCCAAAATTTCCTTGGGAATTTATTCAGGTTGGAAACTGCGGTTCGCCCATCGAAACAGAATTTGGCTGGCTGGTTATCACACATGGTGTTGGAACCATGCGAAAATACGCCATTGGAGCCATTTTACTCGATCTGGACGACCCAACAAAAGTGATCGGGCAGTTAAGCGAACCATTGATTTCACCCAACGAAGAAGAACGCGAGGGCTATGTTCCAAATGTGGTTTATTCGTGCGGATCTATCGTAAGTAATGATGAGCTCATAATTCCTTATGCAATGTCGGATACATCGTCAACTTACGCCACTGTTCCTCTGAAAGAATTATTGACAAACCTCGTTCCTTCCGATCTGAAAAAAGGCCGTCCAAGTCTCGAGAAATCCAAGGCTCGTATCTTAGTAGTTGAAGATGAAGTAATTAATCAAAAAATGATTTCCGGAATATTGAAATCAGACGGTTATGAAGTGGAAATAGCTCCTGATGGGATCATCGCGTTGATGAAAATTGCTACCGGTTCATTCGATGTAATTCTTTCGGATATCGCCATGCCAAACTTTGATGGATACCAAATGCTTGAATATCTGAACGAAAACAATATCAAAATTCCTTTAATATTCTTGTCGGGTCATTCAAGTATCGACGACGAAGTGAAAGGCTTAAGTTTGGGTGCTGCCGATTATATCAAAAAACCTGTTGACAGGAATATCTTATTAATGCGCCTCGATAAACTGCTTAAAGGCTAGTTTTTGACAGATAAGATTCAGCTATTATATGTGAGAGTAAGTATGAAATCATACTCTCTGCTCCCTGATTCCGGTTAATATTGAATTCTTCGATTCCGTCGTTACACCCTTTTGATTTAATATCATAAACACTGATATCCAAATCATTAGCTCCATAAAACCAATTAAAAGATTTGGTTAACTTATTGATGAGGGAATTATTATTTGTCGCCCGAATAGCACTGTCATACATAATAACCATAGCCAAAGCATCAACAGGTTGCTGAGCAAAGAGATCGAAATTGCTATCCATACGCAGCCATTTTCGATTGCCAACCAGTGATAGCCAATCATTTCTAAAGCATTTCGATTCGAGAAACAACCTGCTTTCTTCTGCTACCTGAAGAAACTTTTCTTTACCCGAAATTTCGTAAGCATTGTATAACGAGGCAGGCAACAAACCATTATCATAAGTGATTAGCTCTTCGAACCAACACCATTTTTCATTTTTAAATTTGAAGTATTGATCGCATAGGCGGTCAGCCAACTTTTCTAGTAAAATCTGATACCGTTCCTGATCCGGAAAGCGCTTAATATAATGGTATAAACCAAAAATACCGTTTGCAAATCCGCGTGCATATCGCAGTAAATCAAGTTGATTTACTGAATACGAAAACATCTCATGTCCCAACTGAAACATCGAATCATTTGGCGCATACCTTACTAAATAACCCAAAGCCCAAAATGCCCTACCAAAAGCATCATCCGAAAGATCATCTACAAATGCTGTCCGTTCGTAGGTAAGATAATTCTTAAAACTTCCATCTTTTTGCTGCATAAAAACAATATACGACAGGTAAACACTCATCAATTCGATGAGTTTTAAATCTTTTGTTTTATTCCATGCTGCCAAAGATAATATTAGTGCACGGGCATTATCATCCAAACAATAACCGGTTTTGAAATAAGGAATACAACTGCGGGCATGTTGCAAAATACCTGTCGAATCACTCATTCGTATCAAATGAGAAATGTCAAAATCCGGAATCTCATAGTTAACAGGAGTTCTATTAAAATCAGCTTCTTTAAGTTGTTGAAATTGTGCAAGATACTCTTTTCCAATAATTGGCCAGGCGATGGTTTTGCCATAACTATAAGCCTTTTGCTGAAGCGATATTAATTCGCTTGTATCAACCAACAATTCATCTACAATTGCTGCAAGACGTTTATAATCCTGAAAATCAAATAGCTTACCACGACCTTCAGCCAAAAGCTCTTCTGCATGCCAATAGGGAGTTGAAATAACCGCGCAACCACCACTAACAGCGTAACTTAGCGTACCGCTTGTAATTTGTGCTTTATTTAAATAAGGAGTTACATAAATATCAGTTTGACGCAAATAGGACATCAGTTCCAATTCGCTTGCATATTGGTTCATGAAAACCACATGATCTTCCAAATGGAGTTGTTTTATGAGTTCCATCAAAAATTCGCGATACTCCTCGCCTGCAAAACGAACAATACTTGGATGTGTTTTTCCTAAGACAACATAAAGAATATCAGGATGTTTCGCTACAATTTCAGGTAGAGCGCGAATCACCGTTTCAATTCCTTTGCTTCGTCCAATCAGCCCAAACGTCAACATCACTTTTCTGTTGGTCCAAAGAGCGGGTCTGGGCATTAATTTTTCTTCGAGAGCGACAAAATCCGGTACACCATGTTGAATCCGAACGATCTTTTCGCGCGGAACTGAGAAAATATTTACGAGGAATTCGATAGCTAACCCATTCATCACCACCACTTTTGCCGAATAGAATGCAATTTTTTTAAGTACTTCACGCTGATGAAAACTTGGTTTCTGAAGTACAGTATGTAAGGTTGTTACAATCGGAATTTCGACTTTTTGAAGAAGAGCTAACAACAAGAGTCCACTTTCGCCCCCGAAAATGCCGTATTCATGCTGCACAAGACACACATCAGCTCCAGATTGATTGATATAATCAGCTGTATCAAGATAAGCCTGCTTGTTTTTTTCAGGAATAAACCTCGAGACAATTGAAGGATATTGATAATCCTGATTGGGATCATTCATAGCAATAACTTCTAAATCTAACTTAGTTGATTGAAGCTCAGCTGCATTTAAAATGCTGTTTATCAGATTTTCAGTGAAGGTAGCGATACCACATTGACGTGGCGGATAGTTTCCCAAACAAATGACTTTCATAAAATATATTTATCATCAAAAATTAAGCATCTCCCATTATGAATGGCAAAGGAAAGATACAACTTTAAATCAAACGATCATGTTTTTCAAATAATTTTCAATTAATCATTTACCTATCATTGAATTCACTAATTTGGTCTTGTTTTTCAAATTCATATTTTTTTAAAAATAATCTTTATCAAACCATGGCAGATTTATCATGTAACTATCTCGGAATCAGTTTAAAAAGTCCAATTATTGCAGCAAGCTCAAGTTTTACAGATTCTGTACATAAAATTCAACAGATAGAACAACACGGAGCTGGTGCTGTCGTATTAAAATCCATCTTCGAGGAAGAGATATTATTGGAGTATGATAAAACCATCAAGGAAGAAAATGACAAAACAGGTCGCGAAGAATTTCTTGATTATCTGGATGTTAGAATACGGCACGAGAATATTGGCAAGTATATTGAACTCATCAGAAACGCCAAGGCAGCGGTCAAAATTCCAATCATTGCTTCTATCAATTGTAAATCGTCGCACGAATGGATGAGTTTTGCGAAAGAAATTCAACAGGCAGGTGCTGATGCCCTAGAACTAAATATTTTCGTGCTTCCATCGCAACTTTTAGCAAGCAGCGAGGAAAATGAAAGAATCTATTACGAAATAGCTTCTGCAGTTACGAAGATGATCAAAATTCCGGTAGTGCTGAAAATAAGTTATTATTTTTCCAACCTCGGTCATTTCATTCAAAATATTTCTCATTCAGGCATCAAAGGTCTGGTACTTTTCAACCGTTTCTACAGCCCTGATATCAACATCGACACACTTGAAGTCACAGCTTCAAATGTATTGAGTCATCCGGGTGAAATTTCGATGCCTTTGCGTTGGATTTCAATGATGTCGGGACGTGTAGGCTGTGATCTTTCAGCTTCCACCGGTGTTGCTGACGGTAAATCCGTAATAAAACTATTGCTTGCAGGAGCTAATACCGTACA
>CANNKD010000218.1 GCA_947505205.1 Bacteroidota bacterium
AAACCTGCCTGGCGGCTGACAGGGTTCGCTAAGGAGGCGCAAAGTGCCGCAGAGTCAAGAATTGTTATACATCTTTGCGGAACCCTGTCTACCCGCCAGGCAGGTCTGCATATAACTTTGCGGTTCCCTGTCTGCCGCCTGGCAGGTCTGCGGTAAATTTTCAATGATTTCTGTTAACTAAACAACATTGATTTATAAATTGTGAAAAGTCTCAATTCCCATTGATAAGGTATTCTTTCAGTTTTTTTGAACGTGGGTTATTGAATAATTGATCCGGACTTCCTTGTTCAATGATCTCACCTTCCGACATAAACACCACATTATCAGCCATTCGCATTGCCTGACGTAGGACATGCGTTACAAGGATTATCGTATAATGTTTTTTCATGTCCTGAAACAAATTCTCGATAATCTTACTCGAAATAGGATCCAATGCTGAGGTTGGCTCATCAGCCAAAATAATGCGCGGTTTCACTGCAAGTCCGCGTGCCAGACATAACCGCTGCTGTTGGCCGATTGACAGACTCGTAGCCGGCGTATGTAAACGGTCTTTTATTTCGTCCCACAAACCAACCTCCTGCAGGTTTTTCTGAACTGAATACTGAATAAGTTTTTTATCACGAACACCTTTCAACTTGATTCCATAAGCCACATTCTTAAATATTGAAACCGGCAGTGGATAGGGCCGTTGCGAAAGCAACCCCATTTTTTGTCGAATGGAAGGAATATGCATTTTTGTATGTAAGATATCGTCATCTTCAATAAAAATACTTCCTTCTACCTTCAATTCCTTATACAGATCGGTAAGTTTATTCATGCATTTCAGAAGTGTTGTTTTACCGCAGCCCGACGGACCAAGTAATACAGTAATCTGATGTTTAGGTATTTGCAAATTAATATTCTTCAAAATATGATGTTTACCGGCATGAACATTCAAATTTTCAACACAGATTATTGGTTTCGAATTAATTTTAATAGAAACGACTTCTTCCTTCATTGGTTCCATGGTTTCAATATTCAAATGGTTCATTTTATATTATTTAAAATTCGATTTAGAATATTTTATTGATAACAATCGTGCTATAATACTGATTATCAATATCATTATTGTAAGTATAGCAGCAGAAGCGAAAGCTCTTTCTCTCACTTCGGGTATAGGAGAACCCAACTGAAAAAATATTGCCAAAGGCAACGTAGCAGCTGGCTCATCGAGAGTGACCGGAATTAAATCAGTATAACCGGCTGTGAAAAGTACTGAAGCTGCATCACCTATCCCACGACCAAATGACAATAATACTGCCGTTATAAATCCGGAAAATCCTTGTTTTAACATCACCTTGTAGGCCGTTTCCATTTTCGTTGAACCAAGTGCCAGTGAAGCCTCCTGCAATCCAATGGGAATGGTACTTAAAACCTCGTCGAAAGTACGCACCATGATTGGTGTGATGAGCATTGAAACAGTCAGAATACCCGCCAAAAGTGAGGCGTTCATGCCAATAAATAACATAAAAGCAAATCCAAAAGCACCATATACGATAGATGGAATTCCCCACAATGCATCTAAAAAGTAACGAATTGTATTTTGCGTTCGCTTCATTCTAATTAGGTGAACATTAATATAAAGTGCTGATGGTAAGCCAATTAATACTGCTATAATAGTTGCTCCAAAAGCAATGTAAACCGAACCCAAGATCGCATTCAGGACTCCACCTTCGCCACCATAATAAAATCCTCCTTTAGGAGTCTTTAATATCATATCGAAAGAAAGTGCATTGAAACCTTTTATAAAAATAATTGTAATAATAAAAATCAGAATTGCAATGAGCGAATAGGCTGCCATTGCCGAAAGTACTTTGAATATTTTTTCTTCAATTATTCTCCCTTTATTCATAACTTATTGACGTTGTGCTCTATAAATAAAATACCTGAACAACAAATTAATTGCAAGAATGATTACCAACAGCACCAAGGCGGCAAACATCAAAGCGCTGTCGTACATCGGAATTGACAACATTTCACCATAATTATTCGCTATCAGAGCAGGCAAAGGATAGGCTGCATCGAATGGATTATGCGTTAACTGAATGCGGTTTCCGACCACCATCATTACTGCGATGGTTTCTCCAAATGCTTTGGCTATCCCAAGTCCAAATGCCGAAATAATACCAGCATAACTTTTGCGAATCACCACATGTTTAACTGATTCCCAAAAGGTTGCACCCAATGAAAGCGATGCTTCTTTCATGCCGATCGGAACCGTATTAAAAACTTCGATCAGCATGTTTAAAATATAAGGCACGCACATGACAGCCAAAACAATGCCTCCTGAAAAAATGGAATATCCCGAGGAAGAAGTATTGAAAAAAGGTGCCAATTTAGAAATGAACGGTACAACAATTAAAACTCCCCAAACGCCATAGATTACTGAAGGTAATCCCGCCAAAATATCGATGACCGGATGCATAACTTTTATGAGGTTTTTTGAGGCAAATTGGGTTAGGTAAATTGCTGAAAACAAGCAAATTGGTGCAGCCAATACAAACGAAAGTATGGTTACATAAAAAGAGCCGGCGATGAATGGCCAAAATCCGAATTTTCCTTCCGAAGGCTTCCAGGCAGATGAAGTTAATAGCTCTGTTAAACTTTGATGTTCAAATAATGGTGCAGCTTTCAGGTATAAACCAACACCAATGATTAGTGGTAAAAGCAGAATGGTTGCCAGCGAAGCAAGCATCCAAATGGTAGAAACTCTATCGAGAAGAAATCGTCTGAATAACATTGAACTATTTCAATTTGTCTAAGTATTCATTTATTTTTTCTTGTTTAATTGTCACATAACCAGCCTCTTTCACAAATTTTTGACCGTCAGTCAACGTCCATTTAATGAAATCGATTACTGCCTTTTTTTGTGGTTTTCCTTTTGCAACGAAATACAACTCGCGGGCAGGTGGTGAAGGATAAATGCCAGCAGCTATGGCTTTGAGCAATTCATCAAACGTATTATAGAAGTTCTCATTGGCGTCAATCATTCCATTTTCATTGATGTCAATTGGAATAACTTCGATTCCGTCGCGTTTTTTTCCTGTATTGATGTCATAGGCAAAAGCTGTATTATTGAAAGCAATTCCTCCGGCATCTTTCGCCACTGCTTCTGCAATTCCGGGATCACCAAATATTCCAATGCCACTTAATGTTTCCTGTTTTCCACCCAAATATTTGGCCCATGTTTCGGCTGCACCGCATGCATCAGACCGAACGTAAACCACAATTTCTTTGTTATCGGAAACTTTCAACACATCACTCCAATCTTTGGTTTTATCTCCTATGAAGATGGACGAAAAATCTTCCTTTTTCAATCCTTGTTTTTTCAGCAGATCAAGATAAGGATTTTGGGCGCTAATGGTTGGTACCACTGCGTCAATGGTCAATCCAACCCACCAAACTCCTTTATCTTTTTCTTCATTTGAAATTTCCCGCGAAAACATTCCCAATTCAACAGTTCCTGATAAGGCATCTGCCATTCCTTTTCCAGCTCCGCCTCCGGTGATATTAAATCTCACTTTCGGATTCTCTTTCCGGTATTCTTCTGCCCATTTTACAGCCAACGGATACAAAGCAAAGGCACCGGAAATTGTAATGGTTTGTGCTTTCTTCTCTTTTGAAGCACAGGATGAAAACAGAATAGCTACGATCAGAATATATACTATACTTCTCATTTTCTGTATTTTAATTAGCTTGCTTAAATAAAGTTGGCGTTAAGGTTAACTGGATATATACATATTGTGAAAATTTATTGTCCGGCACACCTTGAATGATTTTAAGAGTTTCTGTTGGCAGAAAAAACAAATGTCCGGCTTCCAATGCACCCCATTCATTAAATTTATATTTGAAAATCAAATCGTTTTCCCAGCCTAAAAATGGATCATTTGGTATGTTAGGATTCGTTTGAGCTAAACTGAAATAATGAAAACTGTCCTTCAAATTTATTGTTTTAGATAGTTTGAAATCAAAACCAAGATAAATATCCGCTAAACCACCTTGTTTTGTATCGGTATTAAATTTGACGAAATAGTCCAAACCGCCAAAAAATGTATGCCGTGTACGGTAAAGTGGATCAAAAAGGTGATCGGTTTTTAGGTTAGCATCGGCCTCAGAATTTCCCGATAAATAACTGATTCCAATGGAAGGCGTAAAATAATGTAGTTTGTAATTTACTTCGGCATCAAACATCAAAGCACTGACTTTCAAATCCTTCTGACTCTTTCCAAATTGATAATAAACATCTGCCGTAGCCACCAAATTCTCTTTTTTATAATTGGCATAAAGTCCGGAAGTTTGTCTGAATTTCAATGTATTTGTTGTATCGGTGACTGTTACTCCAGAAACAGCATAAATGAATGAAGCTGACAAATTATCACTAAATTTTCGATTTAACCACAAGATATTTAAGGACTTATACCTGTCGATTTGATTGAAATTATTCTTTAATTCTTTTTGTATCAGCGAATTAGAGTTCCAAGAGCCAACCAACTGAAGATTCCAGCCAATAGGATTAAACTTCCATATTACTGCATCTGAGGTATTTCCACTTTGATTCCAGTTTCCGTTTGAAAATAAAGTTTGGTTATCAAACGAAAGCTCCTGCCGACCAATTGAAACCCAGAATGATTTCAAAAGTTTTAATTCGGCGTAACCTTCGTAAAGATCCAGCGAGGCATCTTCACCATTGTTTCCGGAAAATGAAATATTTTTTTCTTCACCCCAGATTCTCACATCCTGAGGTGTAAATTTTAATTTTAAATTCTTCGAATCAAACCCAAATGTCAACCGCGTTCGCTGTGAATTAAAAAATGCCGGAGTTGCGCCTTCAGCAGCCAATTTTCGGTAACCATCGCAAAATTCAGCTCTGTTGCGTAACTGTGCATCAATTGTAAACTGTGCTTGCAATCCATCACTAATAAATAAAATCAATAGTAAAATAAAGATTATAGAGAGATTTTTCATCGCTTTTGTAGAATTTGTTAATACAATAACAAAATTATCATTTATATCTATTGATATA
>CANNKD010000219.1 GCA_947505205.1 Bacteroidota bacterium
GAGGTTCGCCTAATCCAAATACTCAAATTCAAATAGCATTCTGATGGGGGTGACTTTCGAAAAACAAAATATAATAATTGATTATCATGTACTTACATCGTGTAATCCACGAAATTGCATTTTAGTCGGATAATAGTGATTTAAAATATTGTGTATGGCCACATTTTGCCATAAAGGTTAAAAGTTAATATTACAATTTCAATCTTAAAAAACGCAGGTATTGGTTGCCAATGTTTTTAAGTTTTTGATCTTTATTCCAGATCATGGTAATCAATAAAACTTCCTCCCTTAATCAGAATTCGGGGTGAATTCTTCGGCCAAGATAAAAGTTTTATTACATTCACTTTAAAATAAAATAACAATTGCATTTAATTTATAAAGAATCTAAATTATAAAGTGAGTTGTAATTGCTATTTAAGATATAAAAAAGCATAGGTAATAAGGTGTCAGATAGACTTATTTCATAGATGTTTGCAGAGTTTTCTTCTTCCACACAATCCGTTTTTCTTTTCGAAGCACACTGTAATCATTGTTGAAGGTGTATTCATAAGCATCATCAAAATAATGAAGTAAAACCCAGATAGATTTTACCTTTTCAGCCTGGTCTTGGGTGAGAGACAGAAAAGTTTCATCATAGGCTTTCAGAAACGCTAAAATGGTTTTGGTTTCCTCGAATGAGATTTTCACCAGAATATTTTATTTAGAAAAATGATGAGACCTAAGGCTATATATGCACCAACATCGTCCAACACGTCCAACACATTTGCGATAAAATCTTTCATGAAACAAAAAGATGAAAAATAGAAGCTTAAAACAAGGACTGACCAAACAACGAATCAATAAAAAAAGGACTGACAAAGGCAAAAGGACAATTATCTCACAAAAAGCATTCAAACAACTGTAATACTGCAAATTATGAATTCATAAAATCAGGACAATAATATCCAATCTTTTTTATTGATTGATTATCAAATATTTATGATCCTTCTTCCAACGCGAATATGCCCGAAGAAGAGAATCTAATGATTTATCATTCTCATTGATGCCAAAAAGTGAAAGATAGGATTGTATTTCCTTCTCGATAACGGTTTTGTGCGGGCCTGTTTTATTGGTAGTGATATGGTAAAACAGGGCATCCTCAAGTTGACTTTGCAGGAAAGTATTGAAGAAAGTGATGTTCTGTTTTGAAAGATAGAAACCTGTTTTTGAATAAAAAAACTCAGATATTTTGATGGTGATATTGTCTTCATACTTGAGTTTCAGGTTTGGCTCCCAGGATGCTTTCTTCTGAAGTATTTTGAGCATCATGATACCCCAGCAGTCTGTGGACGAAACATGAATCACCCCATCATGCGTATTAGAATGATGAACAACATATTTCCTGATAAAAGTGTGGGTAGGAATGACAATCGAAACCATAATATTATTTTATTACAAATGTAAATAAATACTATTATTAATGTTTAATTTTTGATGAATTTATTTTAAGGTTTAGGGCAACTTGCATTTTGAACTCAAATTTCATTCAAAGTCAGGATGCTCAGGAATGGATTATCTCCTTTTCAAATAAGCAGGGGGGTCAGCATGCTCCGGAATGTCATACATTATTTTCCAATTACATAGAAAATCATTCCAATCTTTTACCGGTGGTGGGGGTCAGCATGCTCCGGATTATCCAAATAATCAGGCACTTCATCAAAAGTCCATGTTTTGGGATTGCGGCGGCGGCTCCATGGAAACAAATCATTTTTTGTTTCTAATCTCATTCGGAACATTATATGGTAAAATAAGCACCTCCAAAGAATCCTTAACAAACACCTTTGCGGACATCGTAGATATAGTGTCATTTGTACGCCTATGAATCATATTTGCAATAGGCTCATAAAAATCTACGATGGTATATCTGTCATTCTTTTCTATAACGGTAAAATACCCTTTTTGTAAAAAGTAAAAAAGTCTATCAGGTATGACAGTAAAATTTATTGAATCAGCTATTTCATTTTGTCTTTGATAAGGTTTGTACTTTGAAGAATCAATTGCTTTTTTTTCCTGTTGTGGTGGTAATACATCTGCAAATTTGCTTATACCTTCGGGTACATAAACATAATACCATTTAATATCAGCAGTAACACTTGGGGGATTTTTTTTTCTGAAAATGCCTGAAAATTCTTTCAGGAAGTTTTTATATACAAAGGCTGAAATGCTTGCGGTATCACCCCAATGCAAAACCTTGTACCATGTATATTCAACTCTTTCCTGCCTGTCAATAACTACTGGGCCTTTTATTCCCTTATATATTGGCTCATCGCTGTCTGAAAACAATTTTAAAGGACCTTCCTCGGTCAACATTTCCCTGGCAATACTTTCCATTACTCTCATTGTTCTGATGGGTTTTACAATCAGCATAAACTGGACTACAAATATTAACAAAATGAATACCCAAATTATCTTCTTTTTCATGACTACTAATTTTCTATTGTCACTGTGCCATGCAAAAATATTGGGTAAGGAGTGCCGCCCACATATATGAAAAAACCTCCCATTGGCATTAGGCCATTAATCAATCCTCCAACAATTGTGTTTTCATTTCTAAACAACCATGCTTCTGGACTTGTCCATTTCACATCAAAGTTATAATAATCTCCACGCCCCTTTATCTCACTAATATGTGCTGCCCTGAATACATTTCCTTTTTCTTGATATAAATAAAGAGTTCCGTAAACTAATGCATCATTCATATTAGTATAATGTTTAAATGGGTTGTCAAGATTCACTTCAATAAGTTTACCCTTCATATCACTCATTGAAACTCTACTAAAATCAATACTGTTTAATTCAACATCCATTCGGGTACCTCCGCCGAATTGATACCACAATCTTGCTTGTTCAAAAGTACGCCTTTGCGATGCAGCATTTCCTTCCGCATCATTGCCCACTTTACTATCCACCACCGGCAACAATTCATTGCTTTCAATGCCTTTGGAGATAGGGCCAAGGCTGATGTTATCGGTATTAAAATAGGATACCGACTGCTTTATAGTGTATTTCTCCTTTTTCGGGAAAAGTTTGTTGATTAATGGATTGTTATTTTGCCTGATAGAGTCGCCCCCGGCAAAATAGCCGCTTGGATCGCTGAACCGCAACGGATTGTTAAAGGCATAGGTGAAACGGTTATACGACTGGCTGTAACCGGGCATCTGGATAAAGGGATCGGGGCTGAGCATACGGCCTACCAAAGGATCATACATACGACCGTTCATATTAATCAGTCCAAAAGCATCTAAATGTTCGTGAAAAGTGTAACCGCGGTCGATCGTGTACGGAGGTATATCGTTATATGACCAGTCACTTGGGCTTCTTCGTCGACCCCAGGCGTCAAAGCTGTAACTCTCGGAAATATTACCATTCGCATCAACAAGTTCGGCTATGCTTCCCTGGTGGTCGTTGATAACATATTGAATCTTATCAGCCTGATTATCCCCGCTTGTAAAAATGCCAAAAACCCCACTCGGTGCAACAAGATAATGCACATATTGTTTTTGTTCTTTTTCATCAGCAACAATTTCAAACTGAGACGTAAAATATCTTTTGATTTTTTGTGCGCCGGTGCTCAATGTTGTCTGCCGTTGCCAAACGCGTTCATGCTGCGGGCCATAGCCAATTTCGAGGGTATGGTCGCCTTCAACGATGTCTTTTACTTTATTGAACTTAGTGTAGCTGATTATTTGTTCATAAGCCGGGAAAGGACCTGTTACTGGTGTGATCTTTCCTACAGCATAGGGTCGCATCGGTATGGAGTAATAATAATTACCTGCATCTAATTTGTCGGTAATATTACCTATATTATTATACTTTGCGGTTTCATTGATGTTGCCATTATTGAGCTTAATGGTTTTAAGGCGGTTGAAACTGTCGTATCCAAACTCCTCTTTGAGTTCCCTCCTGATATCATCTCTTTTGGTTAAATTCCCGGTAACTGACCATTCGTAAACCATATTTTGTAATATTGCTTTATCAGCAGACATTGTGTTAGCACTCGCCATCGTGATTAAACCGGTCAGTGGATCGAGTTCTTTTTGGACCATTATTTTTGAACCAAGTTTAAATTTATTCACTTTATTCCACTGATCTGTTTCTACGGCCTCCCACAGCTTTTCACCATTAACACCAGCGATGGAGCGAAGATAACCATTCTCATCATAATAATTGGTTACACTAAATACTGAAGGCCAAGTTTGTTTTTTCATCCTACCAAAGATATCATAAGTGTAATTGAAAATCAGAGGATCTCCGTTAACAGATTGTGATATTTGGTTAATTTGACCTAAGGCATCATAAACAAAACTTTCGGTAACCAGAGTTACCGGGCCAAAATCAGGTATATACTCAGTGGTATGTAGTTTGCCAATACCATGTTCCTGGGTATCCCATTGCCATGTGGTATTCCCGTCAGCATCTTTACGCGAAATAGGTCTGCCAAGTTTATCATACAAGAAAAATGATTCTGATAATGCATCAGATTGGTACGTTAAGTCACCATAAGCATTATAATTATAAGTTACAAGTCCAAGCGCCGGATCCTGAATATATTCTGTTCGGCGGTGTACATCATAATCATATTGCACGGCTGTAGCTTCGGAACTTGTCTGGGTAATTTTTTTTAATTTACCATCACCATAGTAATAGTGTTTTAAGGTATTGCTCGAATTGTCAATAATTTCATCAATTAGCCCTGAAAAGGTATGTTTAATCATTTTCTGCTGCCCGTCGAACTGACTGATCGTCTGGCTAAGTCCATTATAAGTATTGCTCTCAAAAGAATTGTCAGGTTTCGTTGTTTTATAAAGTCTCCTTTTATAGTCATACTGATAAACAGTCCAATCAGGGATAGCTCCTTCCATCCCGAAGTATGGGTTCGATGCTTTATATAAAAGACCATTTGCTATGGGGTCGTTTTCATAATATATGAAGTCCTTGTATATTTTCTGGCTGTTCATTGACAGACTAACTTCGCGCAATGGTTGCTGATGCTGGTTATAAAATGTATAAAGTTCACCC
>CANNKD010000220.1 GCA_947505205.1 Bacteroidota bacterium
AAATGGTGAAAAGTAAATTAACTGAAATTTGAGTGAATTTGAACTTTATCACTTTTCTCCTGGGACTTACTTCTTCATCTTCTTATTCTGAAACACCCACATCGCATCGCCCCTGAGCATTTCTTCGACTGAAATATGGCGTTTTACTGCTTTTTCTTCTATCATTTTCATATAACTTGGGCTGTTCTTTATACCGTCGATAATTTTTTGAATGGATTGTAAATCTTCGGGTGAAAGTGCGTCTAACTTATTGATAGCCAAATACAAATCGTGAATAAACCCAAAACTGAAGCGATCCATATTGGCATCGGTCTGTAACAGAACGATAAAATCAGTTTCCATCACCCGCGACAAAACATCCACATTATGCCGCTCAATGGTTTCGCTTCCATCACCGCGAATCACCTGCGCATTGTAATACCAGAAATCGTGCGATTTGAATGAACGCGTTGCATTTCCACTTCCAAAATAAGGCCAGTAGTAACTGTCAGCAACAACGATTACCCGCGGTTTATTATCTTCTATTGCGTTATTGAAATAGAATTCCGGATAAGGCATGGCATAATCATTTGGTTTGATAAAAATATTCATACCTTCCCACATGTCCTGATCTGGTGGTATAAGTTTTTTGCTTACAATAACTTTCTTCATGCCAAAATCAATGAATTTTTTCCCTCCAATTAATTCCATCTGCGAAATCAGACTATCGAAAATAAGTCCCATTCCATAAAAACTCCAATGGATTCCACTTTTTGGAAAAAGCGAATATCTACTTGTGTCTTTGATACTTAAAAAATATTTATTACCATCAATCAGCGGAATTTGGTGTTTGATGAGCGAATCGGAATACAAATCGTTGTTTCGAAAACCAATAGTATCAGGTTTATACATATCCGGAACTTTATCAGGGAAAAATGTTGCTTTTCCTGGAGCGAATACAATGATGAGATGTTTTCCTTGCTTGTTTAACCAATCATTTACAAAAACGGTTTCAGAAATATCCTGTTTGACCTTTTCTAAACCCACAAAATTCAATCCATATAAAGCCCTAATATAGTTATATTCAAACAGATAACCCTCTTTCCCGAAAATAACGCCTTTGGCATTAATGGTGTCAAAAAGCGAAAATTGAATCTGGTTGTGAAGCCTTACAAGATCAGGACGAAAACCAACAAAATGTTCAACATATTTGTCAACGCTATCCTGCAGCGTTGCGTTGAAATATCCGGATAAACTGAGTTTTGGTTTTTTTGGTTCAACAATGGCACCTTTTAACGATTTCATACGTGGAAAATGCGTATAATGCTGTGCTACAGGCAGCAACAAAGCCACAAAAATCGAAATAAGCAGAATATTTGAAACCCTTTTTCTCATTAAAACCTGAAATAGATAAAAGGATTAAAGCCTGATGCTGTGATGGAACTCAAACTAATGATGAAGAGTATTATTGAACCGAGCGTCATGAAAACGAGTGTACGTAATTTTTGCTCTTTACCCAATATTTTATTTTGCCATGGCTCGTTTGAAGGAAAATAAGCCATAAATGCGATGCCTGCCGCGATACATAGCATCACCCAAACCTGCTGCGTAACATAAATTCCTTCGCCTCCGCGGAAGGAAAACATCCCTATAATAAAATCCCATGCGTGCGTCATGGTATCAGCACGAAAAAGAACCCAACCAACCATAGTGATGATGAAAGTGAAGAAAACACTCGGAAATTTACCAATTTTCTCGTATAATTTCAGCAGAAAAAGGCGGTCTGCAACTAAAAAAGTTCCATGAAAGGCACCCCAAACAATGAAATTCCATGCCGCACCATGCCACAATCCGGAAACAAGAAAAACAATCCATAAATTAAAATATAATCGGCCTGCACTCACACGATTACCTCCCAATGGAAGATACAAATAATTGCGCATCCAACGTCCCAGACTGATATGCCAGCGTCGCCAAAACTCTGAAATATTTTGTGAAATATAAGGATTATTGAAATTTTCGATGATATCGAAACCAATCATGCGTAACAAGCCGATTGCCATGGCCGAATAACCAGCAAAATCGTAATAGATCTGAAATGTATAGGCTAATATCCCGATCCATAAGGTATAGGAGGAGGCAGAAACAGCATCCGTAGCAAAAACCTGATCGGCATAAGCGCCTAACGGATTGGCAATCATCACTTTCATGCCCAATCCAACCATAAATCGAAAAAAACCGGTAAGGCGGTTGTCAACTGTTTCGTTTTGCGAACGATCTGTTATTTGGTCAGCCAATTCATGATATCTGATGATAGGTCCGGCAATCAATTTTGGGAAAAGAATGATATATAATTGATAATCCCAAAAATTATGAAGCGGTTTGTGCACCCGTCTGTAAACATCTACTACATAAGTGATTGTCTCAAAAGTGTAGAACGAAATCCCAATGGGCAAAACCAATTTAGTCCAGGTGATTTCACCGCCACCAAATACTGACAAGGCCGCATTCACATTTTCGACAAAGAAATTTGAATATTTAAAATAAAACAGCAACCCAAGATTAACCGATATAGACAACGAAAGCATCAACCTACGATGCAACACACTCTTGGTGTTTGACATCCATTTTACCAAATGAAAATCGAGAAAAGTAGTTCCCAGAATCACAAAGATGAATCGTGGCGCTCCCCAACTGTAGAAAAAGATACTAAAAACGAGGATAACAATATTTTTAAACCTCTTGGGCACCAAATAATATGTAAGCAGAAAAAGTGGAAGGAAGTAAACCAGAAACAAGCTGCTGCTAAATATCATAATCGATAATAGATAATAGATAAAATTATAAGTCGCAAAATTAGAAGAAATTACTGTTAAAACTTTCTAATTTTTTCTAATATCGAAATTTGTTGATACAACAACCAAACATTTCCGTTAAAATTTAAAAGACTAAATTGACTTATCAAGCGCTTTACTCACTTAAACTTATAAGCTAGATCTCAAATTTCATTTTCTAGTTTGAAACCAAGAGAACTCATTAATTATTAACATTTTCAAAAATATTTGTTAAATTACTAAATATCAATCATATACGCGCTGATATTTTTATTAACAAAAATTAATGATTATAAGAAACAAAGTATATTTTCGCTTGGGTTTAATGTTGTTCAGATTAATAACCTGTCATTTTAAGTAGAAATGACTTTAACTAACTAAATTTTAACTATTTATGAAAAAAAGATTACTTTTTCTAATGATGCTGTTTCTGTCTATTGGCAGTACAATTTTCTCACAAGGTGTCACAACTTCTTCCTTATCCGGATCTATTGTTGACGACAAAGGTGCTGTTGTAATGATGGCTAACGTTGTTGCCGTTCACACGCCAACGGGAACCCAATACGCCGCCACAACCATGGAAGACGGACGATTTCAGATTCGTAATATGCGTGTTGGTGGTCCTTACAAGGTAACGGTTACTTATGTCGGTTTTGAAAACACAAGTGCATCAGACATTTATCTGCAATTAAACAACACTTCCTTTGTTAGATTGGTTATGAAAAGTACCAGCCAACAGCTTGGTGAAATTGAAGTTAAAGCAGCTCAGGAAAACACACGTGAACAAACAGGTGCAATGACAAATCTTGAAAGTAAACAAATTACTTCATTACCAAGTATTACACGTAGCCAGCAAGACCTTACACGCCTAACCCCACAGAGCGACGGTAACAGTTTTGGTGGAAGAAACAATTTGTACAATAACTTTTCATTGGACGGATCTATCTTCAATAACTCCTTTGGGTTGGATTATGCAACACCAGGCGGGCAGTCAGATGCCCAACCGGTTTCTTTAGATGCCATCGACCAAATTCAGGTTTCTTTGGCTCCTTTTGACGTTCGTGAAGGTGGATTTACAGGTGCAGGTATTAACGCTGTTACCAAATCAGGTACAAACGAATTTAAAGCGACTGCCTATACCTATTTCAGGAATGAAGCCATGATAGGCAAAAAAGTGAGCGGTGAAGATGCTCCAAACGTTGATTTCAGCACAAACCAAACAGGTTTGAGTGTAGGCGGACCTATCATCAAAAACAAACTGTTTTTCTTTGTAAATGCAGAAATGGAACGTGCCACACAATTAGCTCACGGTTTTATTGCCGATGATGGAACAAATACAGGCCAGGCTAACGTAACAAGCGTTTCAGCTGCTGATATGCAGGCTGTTCATGATCATTTATTAAACGAATGGGGTTACGAAGCAGGTGCTTATCAAGGTTATAACCATGAAAAATCGAATAATAAATTCCTTTTAAAATTGAACTATAACATCGCGAAAAACCACAATTTGGTATTTCGCTATAATATGCTCGACGCTTCAAAAGATATTCTTCCTCACCCGGAAGCTATTATAGGCCGTGGCCCTACCAGCTACCGTTTGCCATTCGAAAACTCTTCTTATACAATTTTCAATAAAATCAATTCGTTCGTTGGTGAATTAAACTCCATTTTCTCGAGTGAACTTTCGAATAAATTGTTGGTTGGTTACACTGTATTTGATGATCACCGTGAACCAAAATCAGCACAATTCCCTGTAATTGATATCTTCGATCAAAATGGAAACCTCGCTATTACCATGGGTTCTGAAATGTTTTCAACACACAATACATTGAAACAAAACGTATTACAATTTACAGATAACGTAACCTATTATGCTGATCGTCATACCTTAACAGGAGGCGTTAACTTCGAAAAATTCTATTTCGAAAACTCTTTCAACTTATTCTACTATCCATGGCATTTGTATTTTGGAGGTGTTGATGGTTTCTTATCACAAACCAGCGATTCAATCAATTTCAATAACGAAGTTATTGAAGCCAATAAAAAACCTTATGCCATGTCAATCGTTGATGTAGCTCAATTAGGTATTTACGGTCAGGATGAATTTCAGGTTAACGAAAAACTGAAAGTTACTTTCGGATTACGCGTTGATGTACCAATCTATCTTAACGACTTAGCGGTTACTGCCGCCTCAGAAGAAGCTGCAAACTTCGACGGTTGGGTTGATAAA
>CANNKD010000221.1 GCA_947505205.1 Bacteroidota bacterium
AGTAGCCGAACCACTCAATGGCCTTATCATACAGGTATGCCGGTTTTCCCTGCTGATCAACCACTTCACGGAACATGATCTTTTTCGAATCAGGTTCGAGTGGCAGGTTATATGATTTTGTTTGCCCTTGAACGTACAATTGCAAACTCAACATACTCAGAAACAGAAAAAAACTCTTTGCAAACAAATAGTGTCTCATAGCTACAAATTTAACTATTACAATATTAGGCAAAATAAAACAAAAAAGATACTGTTTTAAAAAGCAAGAAATACATTAAATTGTAAATTCGTTCACGTCATTACTTTACAAACTCTGTTTTGCTGATAACGCTGTTAAATATTTGTAATACCATCCCAAGCAAGATTGCGTTTGGACGGTCCGTTTCGAAGCCCTTCCAACCACAATCTTGCGGGGGACGAAATCTACCAATCATCAATTCACTACCATCTTTTTGGCATCTGTCCTCTTTCCATTAATAGTCAGAACATATTCATAAATACCAGATGGAAGATTTGATGTATTAAATGTGATCCTCTGTGTTCCATTACTCAAAGTTGTGATCGGTATTACTTGTTTCAATCTGCCCCAACTGTCGTAGATTTTGATATCGGCATTTGCAGCGCCAAACAACTTAAAGTAAAAATCTGTTGATGAACTAGTTGGGTTTGGAACATTTTGAAGTAGCTGCCCATTTTGTAATTTGGTAATACTTCTCTTTAATGGATCTTTAGAAAATGGCAATAGAGATATTAAAGAATCACGATAAATAACATATTTTGCCATTGTTTTAGGTCTGTACTGTGGTAGCGATCCTATATAAACTGGCGCATCACCAGTGGTATCCATCATTAGATAAAGATGACCTAAATCAATGATAGCGAAAACACTGTCAGTTGGATCTGTCGAATTTTGAATTTTATTTTCGTACCAGGAAATTGCCTCAGGATAATCTCCGATTTGTACATTGCAGCTGTTTGCCAGGAAATCACCAAGATTTGCAAGAGCAGTATCAGCAATGATGGAATCATTTGTCAAATAATATAACCGCAGGCTGCTGAAATTATTTCCTGCATATGGTTCAATTTCTAACATTGCCTTCATTGAAGCCTTTGCATAATCTGATTTGGGATAGGTCTCTATAAGAAGTCTAAACAAATTCATTGCCTCGGTATAATTGCTTGAGTCAACGTAATTCACTGCTGTACGGTACATCTCCTCCTCCGGGTTTGGAGTAATACCAATATTAGTCAGGCACCAGGTAGGATAAGGTTTGAATATACCATAATTCAGCTTTAGATCATTAGAAAGGTCAAAGGAATTATCCCAACAGTTGTAAGAAACATCGTACTTTGGAAATACACCAGTTCGTAGATTATCATAATATAATAATGGATCAGGGGGAGTACGGTCTTCATCAATAATAGCATTGTATTTCATATAATACGGAAGACAATTATTCGTAGCATATATTTCAAGTCCCGAACAATCTTTTATTTCCTGTGTATTTGCGTAATTAAAGGCCAATTGATACCCGACCATAGAAACATTACTACTATTATCCAATATTTCAATACCCATGTTACACGATGAAATATGATTCATCTCTATTGAAGCTGCTGAACCATAAATACACAAACCGGCAACATTACAACCAGTTATGTAATTATTACGAATTAAATGATCACCGGAAGTGGAACCAATGTAACTCAAGTACAATCCATAACTTCCTCCATTAATAATATTATTAGTTATTGAATATTTCTTATAATCGCCTATCTGGCAGCCAATGGCTGTATTAGAACCAGTAAAGATGCAATAATCAACAGTTACTTGTTCAGACAAAGACAAATCGCATTCATATAAACTAAGTGGTGAATGATCAAATGTGCTATATTTTATGGTTACCATCCCTCGGTTTGAACCTATCCATGGACAATCTTTAAAATTGGAATGATCATTAATATTAATTTCACCAATATTCAGAATGGATCCATAATGTTCGAATGAAACTGCTGTAAACTTAGCTCCCATCAGATCCAGGTGATTGTCATTCTTTCTTACGATAAGTCCATTATTAGTGGCTGTTATTGATGATCCATTTAATGTAAATCCAGGATTAGCGGTAAATGACGAATTTTCATCAACATCAATTATTGCATTATCCACACCTATTGTAATTTCTGTATTTTGGTTAAGCGTCATATCAGCATGCACATTCAAATTCCCTCCTAATAAGTAGCTACGATCACCTGTAACTGTCTGTGGTCCCGAAATACTCGAGATGCTCCGGCAATACCGTTCAAACACATCAAATTACTTAAACTAAATTCATTACTTGTTCCCATCATTGGCGTCTCTTTATCATTTACACAATCTACATTAGTTGGCCAAGGATCAGGTAAAGGAGGCAGCGGATGCATAATCTGTCTTTGATTCAGATAGCCCTCCTCACACCAGGTATCCATATATTTGGCATAATTGAAATCTTCAATAATTTGGATATAGCCATCATTATCAGAGTCAGGATTATAATCTGAAGGATGTTGAGGGTCATTAAAACAACCGTCAGCATCCCAATCTATTCCAAGAACGGGATCATTAAATTGAAATTCACCTGTGGGACATAACCAATCCCATGGGTAGCGACTTTGATAATGCCCTCTCAATGCAGCGGTAAAATAATATGTAAACTCATCAATATTACCACAATGCATCCATATTTCTTTATATGAATCTGTGCTTGGAAAGTCAATAGATCCATCACCTGTTGAGGTAAAAACTAATCTGTTTTTGCATTGTGCATTAGTAATATCAGTTAAATCATTGATAAATTTTCCTGAATAATTGAGTTGCAATACAAAAATAATCTGAGCACAATTAATGTTTTTAACAGCGTTTTGCAATTGCGATGCTGTAATATAAACTGGCGGTGTTGGTGGTGTTGTTTCCGGAGTATAACACTCAAAAGCTGCTTCCAGGTTGTTCATCAAGTGGCCATTACCAGTGATATAAACAAATAATTGATCTTCAGGAGTGAGTTTTGTTGCAAGAGTATTAAATACTTGATAAATATTCGCATCAGTTGCAGCAAAATCGACCTCATTTCGATAAGTAGTACAGGCAGTACAAGAACCATTGCTAGGATAACTGCATTCACATGGACCATCCCAATCATTATGGAAAACGGTTTTTCCTGCATTATATAGATCTCCATTATCATACAGAACTTTCACATTGCTTTCATGTGGTGCATTATTAGAGGGATTATAATGTGTTGTGTAGCCAACTTCTTCCAATGCATTATACATCAATGCAATATCATAATCAAAATTGCAGGTGCAAGAATTAGCGCCTGGTACAAATCTATCAATTCCATTAATTAATACAGCATGTAAGCGGGGATTAGTATTAGTTGGAAGAGTGTGAAAAGTGGATGGTGGTGGAGTTTGGACATTGTGAAAGCAGTCTGCCGGACAAGGATAATTAATCGAAGAAATTGCCTGGTAACTAGTTTGCAAGTCAATTGGATAAGAAGTGCTGGGGTAAATAGTAAAATCCCCTGTATTTGAGTCAATAAAGATGTAACGACAGGAGTGATCCCAATTTGCAAAAGGTTTATCGTCCGAAAAAAACACCCAATTACCAAGGTAAGGTGGTGAGATGGTCTGGCCATTTAATAGAATTATGTTACTTGTGTTTGGAATAGTGTTGTAAGAAGTATAAAGATTTATATGCCCCGTGTCACTAACCAGAATTTGATTAAGTACGAGATCCATTGCCTGTTCTCGGGAAAATTGTCCTTTTGAAACGAACGGCAGCACCAAAATGGTTGCAATAAGAAGTAAAGAGCGTAATTTTTTCATGAAAGTTCCTCCATTTTAAACGAGTATTAAATTTTTAGTAACTAATCAGTCCTATTTATAATGCGCGATTACATTCAGAGCTTGCAGCACATCTTGTTTGTTTTTGATGGCTGTTTCGATAATGGATCTCAGTATGGCAAAGTTTTCGGCGGCGAACATAGTCTTGAACTGGCCGGAGACTTTTTGTTTGACTTTGACATTTCGGATTGCCTTTTCTGAGTCATTATTATGAGATGGGACTGCGGGATCATAAAGAAACGTAAACAAATGATTCTTGTATTTAACCATACGCTTTTGAAACGACACCAGCTCTTTGTGTTGAGGGCTGATGTGCTCATTAAGCAGTTCATCAAGCTCTTTTTTCAAAAGACTTCGGCCATGGTCAGGGTACTGATAATCGGCAGAAGTAAATCGTTTTTTCAGTACTTCCGCTTCAATCAACATGATCCGGAACCTCGCCGGCCATGCAATTTTGTAAAGCTCTTCCAGATATTTAAGTTCCCGGATCAAATGCACCGTGCAAATCTGATGTCTTCCAACCGGTGTTTTAAAATGAGCCCTCCAGCAGTCGTGGACCAAAACAGCCTTTTCAGATATTCCTTTGACATGTTCTTCAATGGTATCGGCACCTCTGTTAGACGAAGCAGCAATGAAGGTTGCCAGTTTGCTTTGCCATGTCCAGAACCAATGTTTTTTCCCGTTGATCTTCATCCCGGTTTCATCGGTGCCGATGACCGAACTATTCAAAACCGATTGGCGGATCATCTCATAAGCAGTAACTCCTTTAACGGAAAGGCGGTTGAGCAAATAGTGCAAACCTCCTTCACTGATCGATACCCCAAAAACATCACGCATCATCTCCTGCAGACGCTTGAACGGCAGATACTCGCGAACATTGAGATAGCCAATAAGGCTTTCAACATTTTTCCCGTAGCTTACCGGCCAATCAACTCCGTCAGGAAAATCGCTCTCGAACAAATGCCCACAAGTACACTGATGGCGATAAACCCGGTGTTCTGTCACGATCTGTTTGATCGCAGGAATGTCGACTACCTGTCGGCTTTCTGCTACTTCAACAGGCAGGTCACTCACATCCGAACCACAGCGTGGACAAAAACAAGAATGGTGATCGATGATTTCATC
>CANNKD010000222.1 GCA_947505205.1 Bacteroidota bacterium
CTGATCTCTGAGAATTTGTAATCCTTCATCTCCGGATAATGCCGTAAGTACGTTATATTCTCTTCGGAAAATATTTTTGAAGAGCCTCAGATTTGACTCTTCATCATCAACATATAGCAGGGTTTCCATTGTGTCATTCATAATTTCTCGATAGTAAGGTTGAAGCCTCTATAATAGTATCTTTTAAAAATATTTCATCCCAAGGCTTAGTAATAAACCAGAAGAGCTTGTAAAATTTAAACGCATCGTCAATGTCCTGGTCAGCAGAGTATCCTGATTTCATAAGCCTGACAGGGGGTATGTTTGGAAATTTCATGGCTACTTTTCTAAGGAATTCCACGCCTGTCATTTCTGGCATACGTTGGTCGGTAATCAGTATATCAAGGGGTTCATTCTCCAAAATATTAAGCCCGTCATTGGAAGAACCTGCAATTAGAATGATGAAATCGCGCCGGAAAGTACTTCTAAACGTCCGAAGATTGATTTCTTCATCATCGACATATAGTACGGTCAAGTTTTCCATCTTAAATACACTTGATATTAGCTTTATATAGTTATACAATGGGTAAAGTTAGCGTAAATGTAGTTCCTTCACCAATTTTACTCTCAAAGGAGATTGTCCCTCCATGTTTTTCTATGATGCCATGACAGATTGATAATCCGAGTCCGGTTCCTTTTCCCACCTCTTTTGTTGTAAAGAAAGGATCGAACAGTTTGTCCTTGATTTCATCCGGCATCCCGGCACCGTTGTCATTAAATACGATAAGCACCTTCTTTTGGCCATTGATAGATTTTAATCTTGTTGTGATTGTAATTTTATAACGTTCCTTTAATAAAGTGACAGCCGAACCTGTTTCTTCGGATGTTTCTGTTTTTCTTTTCTGTTCAAGGGCATCAATAGCGTTATTAAGCAGATTCATAAAAACCTGGTTTAATTGTCCCGGATAACATTTGATAGCACCCAGATTTTTATCGAAGTCTTTTAGAATGCCGATGCGATCCTTCACTTTATGATTTAGCAATAATAGCGTCGAATTAATGCCATCGTGAATATCCACTTCCTGCATTTCGTATGCGTCCATCCGGGTAAAATTGCGCAATCCTTTTACGATTTCCGTTGTACGACGTGCACCTATCTGTATATCAATTATGGTTTGCGGAATGATTTTCATGAGATCTTCCAATGCCAGTTCGTCTGCTAGTTTTTGGGTTTTAGGAGAAAGTTTTTCAATGGAATCGTAAATTTTTTTCAAATCCTCGTAATCTTTTTGCAGACTGATGGCACCGGAATTGATGAAGTTAATTGGGTTGTTAATTTCATGTGCAATCCCTGCAGTAAGCATTCCCAATGAAGCCATTTTCTCTGACTGTACAAGATGGGCCTGACTTTCTTTCAAAGCATCTTTTTGTTTTATTATCTCTTCATGTTGCTGGTTAACCAAAATATATGATTTCTTAAGATTCATTCTGCTTCGTACTATTACCAAAACTACGATTGCAAGTATGAAAAACCCAAGTATAGCCGCATAAACGAGTATGAGTTGTTGCCTGTTTTTTAATTTAAGCAATTCCATTTGCTTTTCCTTTAGTTCCTTTTCGTTTTTCCAGCTCATGGCTGAGGCTTTACTTATGTTTTGGGGTCCATAGATGCTGTCATATTTATTAAATGCAGTTTGCAGATAATACAGGGCTTGATCACTCTTCCCTTCAGCTTCGCAAATTTCTGATAATAATTTATTTGCCGCGTATTCTTGATAGAGGTATCCGATTTTTGATGCAAATTTCAACCCTTCTATTGCGTTTGTTTTGGCTTCACCAAAGTATTGTTTCCTAAGTGATTGTGTTTCTTTGGCCTGACGATACCTGATTTTGCCGAGTGTATTGTAATTTTCAGCAATCATCCTATAGGATTGAATGGATTTAAAATACTGCAATCCTGTATATATTAAGGCATAAGCTGAATCCAGCTTTGAAAGCTTCATGTAGAGGTAACCAAACCTGTTCTTCTCGATCATGATTTCCTGATTCAAATGATTTTCCTCAGCAAGTTTCAAATGAATTGACATATATTTTATGGCTGAATCGAGTTGCCCCATGTTTCTGTAATTGTTCCCAAGTGTACCATAATTTCTGGCTTTCCATAAAATTTGTGTATTTTGAGGTATTAATTCCTTAGCCTTACTTAAATATTCTTTTGAAATTTCTTCATCAAAGTCCAAATAGAGAAATGCCAGCATGAGGGTTGATGCGCTAAGAATGTTTTTCTCACCGATTTCTTCGAGTATCTTTTGGGCTTTAAGTGCATGGTCCATTGATTCTGGAAGCATTGATAAAAAATGATAAATAAAGACAAGTGAATAGTGTGAAATTCCTATACCATATTGATAATTAAGCTTTTCTGCCAGACTGAGGGCTTCAAGGCCTTGAGTTAATGCTTCTTTCGGATTTACATTTCGCATTTCAAAGCAAATGTTTGCAAGAAGTTTGACTTTATTCGTATCTTCTTCCATTTTAGGTAACTCTGCTTTGAGTGAGTCTATCAGCACTTTGGATTCTTTTTGTGCATGACCATTTCCTACAAAAGCCAACATTAGCAAAGCGAATATGAAAATTCTCATTCGAAAGTTTTTAACGGCGGAAATATACAAAATAAATTTATGAAAGTAATGAATTGGTAATTTGGATTGAAGTTGTAAGTAAAATTCACTTTATTAACTTTGTTCCAAACATGTAGTGGCCTCAATGTATTTCAATGATGCTATACAGATTGAAAATTAAATCAAAAAAATCAAAAATATCACTATTAAAGACTTGAAAGTCCAAATAAAGTTTGGACTTAAATTAATAAATATCAATGGTTTATATCTTTTTTTTGTAAGATTAGTTAGTTTTGAAAACTATAGAAAATATATTTCCAATTGTTTTGCCCGAAGCCTAAAATAAAGAATGTAACTTTATCTCAACGAAAGCGTCTGAAACTTCATAAGAAGTCCAAATTATTCAAAAACGATAAAATAATACAAATGGATCTGCAAATTAAAAACCTCACGAAGCAATACAGCAACGGTGTTATTGCATTGAACAATGTTTCACTGACAATCAGCACAGGAATGTTCGGATTACTTGGTCCAAACGGTGCCGGAAAATCATCGCTTATGCGAACACTGGCGACGCTTCAGGATGCCGACAGTGGCACGGTTAGCCTTGGTGATATTGATGTTTTGAATGATAAAGATGCAGTTCGCAAGGTACTTGGTTACCTGCCGCAGGAGTTTGGCGTTTATCCGCGAACTTCGGCGTATGACCTGCTTGACCATCTTGCCTTGTTGAAAGGGTTTAACAATAAAAGCGAACGGAAAGACATTGTGAACACACTACTCGTCAAAACCAATTTGTACGAATTGCGAAAAAAGGCGGTCAGTAGTTTCAGTGGTGGCATGCGGCAACGTTTTGGAATCGCGCAATCACTGATCGGAAATCCAAAACTGATAATCGTTGACGAACCAACAGCTGGCCTCGATCCTGGTGAACGGAATCGGTTTTACAATATCCTTAGCGAGATAGGTGAAAACATCATTGTCATCCTTTCAACACATATTGTTCAGGATGTGCGTGAGTTATGTACCCAAATGGCAATTATGGATAACGGAAAAGTGTTGTTTTATGGAAATCCGGATGAAGCATTGCAGGAGATAAAAGGAAAGGTGTGGGAAAAGAGAGTCGAGAAAGATGAACTGACTGACTACCAGACACATTACAAGATTGTTTCCAATAAACTTGTTGGAGGAAAACCGCTCATACATGTTTTCTCGGTTGAAGGATTGAATGGCGGATTTGAACAAGCTGAAGAAACCCTTGAGGATGTGTTTTTTGCCAAACTTAACGAATTAATTTAACCTCTATTTCAGTGTAATATGTGGAAATTTATAAAACAAGAGTGGAAATTCTGGTTAAACTCGCCAATGGTCTGGATATTTCTAATTGTCAATACTTTAATGGTGTTTGGAGCGGTTTCATCCGACAATGTAAATATTGGTGGTCCAATCGGAAGTGTGCACAAAAATTCTCCTTTTGTGATACAAACCTATTATGGTGTAATGTCGCTGGTTTGCCTTTTGATGACAACGGCTTTTATGAACGCAACTGCCATCCGCGATTTTCATTACGATATGTACCAGTTTGTTTTCTCATCACCTATTAAAAAGCGTGATTACTATTTTGGTAAATTTATCGGTGCAGCGACCATTGCAATATTACCCTTGCTAGGTGTTTCGCTGGGAAGTCTCATTGCTCCTTTTATGCCATGGGTGCAGCCGGAGCGATATGGAGCCATCATTTGGTCGGGACATTTGCAAGGGATCATTGCCTTCGGAATACCGAACACCATCATTGCCGGAGTAATCATCTATGCATTGGCAGTCATTTATCGGAATAATATTGTTTCTTTTACGGGTGCCATGTTGATCCTGGTTTTTTATGTTGTTTCCTCAGGATTTACGGCCGACATAGAAAAAGAATGGCTAGCCAATATTCTTGATCCGTTTGGTTTCAGACCTCAGGGCATCATCGCAAAATATATGACTATTGATGAAAAAAACCTGCAGGCTGTGCCACTTGCCGGTGCGTTTTTGGTAAACAGAATTGTTTGGGTTTCGCTGAGTATAATGGTTCTTTTCGGAGCTTATTTCAGGTTCTCTTTCAGTACACGCACGGAGAAAACTGTTAAAGTGAAAACAACTGACGAATCTGAAATGCCTTTCGTTTCTTCAAACAAAAGCTATCAGGCTAGCGAAAGCGGCAAATACTCGCTCAATACACTTTGGTACCTAATCGGTTTCGAGACAAAGTCTATAATAAAAAATCCAACTTTCATTATTATCACCATTCTTGGTTTGCTGAATCTTACAGGGAGCCTGACAAGTTTTACAGGTCGGTATGGTGTTGATCAGTACCCTGTTACATATGATGTAATCGATAGTATA
>CANNKD010000223.1 GCA_947505205.1 Bacteroidota bacterium
AGGTTGAGTTGGATGTAGCAAGTATCGAATTTCCGTTGACATACAAATATGCAATTATAGATCTCAAAACCAATGAGATAGTTACCTGGGAGGACAGACTAAACAGAACTATTGTGGCAATTGATAAAGTTTCAGCAAATTCACTCACTGTATTAAATGATGAAAATTTTATTTATCCTCCAACAAATTGGCGTGGAGCCGGCGTTGCGGTTCCTGTTTTTTCGTTAAAAACCTTTGAAAGTTTTGGCGTAGGAGAGTTTAACGACTTGAAAAAGCTCGTTGATTGGTGTGTGAAAACAGGCCTGAAAATGATACAGATTCTTCCCATCAACGAAACCGTTGCCACACATTCATGGCTCGACTCATATCCATATAAATCCATTTCAGTAATGGCTCTTCACCCGATGTTTTTGCATTTACCTGCAATGGGTAAATTGAAAACCAAGGCATTACAAGAGGAATTCGATTCAATAGGGAAGGAGCTAAATGCACTCCAGCAAGTCGATTATGTTGCCGTGACAAAAGCCAAATCGAGATATTTCAAACTCATTTTCGATCAAAATTGGGAAAGTGTTCGGAAAACCGATTCATATAAACTTTTCTTTGAAGAGAATAAGGAATGGTTGATTCCGTATGCTGCATTCTGCCGGCTGCGCGACCAATATAAAACCAGTGATTTTCGCAAATGGGCTGAATTTAATGTGTTTGATCCTCAAAAGATTGAAGAATATTGCGATCCATTAAAACCGTATCACGAACACATTGCCGTTCATTATTTTCAACAATATCATCTCGATTTACAGCTAAAGGAAGCTGTTGCGTATGCGCATAAAAATGGTGTGTGCGTCAAAGGTGATATTCCAATCGGAATCAGCCCAAATAGTATCGAAGCCTGGACAGAGCCACATTTATTTAATTTAAATGGGCAAGCCGGAGCGCCACCCGATGATTTCGCCTTTATGGGACAAAACTGGGGATTCCCAACTTATAACTGGGATGAGATGGCACGGGATGGTTTCGCTTGGTGGCGTAAGCGATTGGTGGCAATGGAGAAATATTTCGACGCCTATCGTATCGATCATATTCTGGGTTTTTTCAGAATCTGGGAGATTCCAATGAACGCCATTCAAGGATTGTTAGGCTATTTTAAACCCGGATTACCGATGTCGCCAGGTGAAATTGAAGATTGGGGCATTTGGTTCGACACAGATCGCTTTACCAAACCATATATACGCGGACATTTTTTATACGATTTTTTTGGTGAATATACCGACGAAGTAAGAATGAATTATTTGATTGAACCCGAATTTGACGTTTTCGAATTGAAAGAAAAATTCAATACACAACGAAAAATATATGATCATTTCAGTCCTGATCAAACAGATAGTAACTTGGATATGAAGGGTATAACGGTACGCGACGGATTATTGGGATTGCTAAATGAAGTTTTGTTTATTCGTGATCCATATACCGATAGCCCAACTTATCATCCACGCATTGCATTTCATTACACTTATTCGTATCGTGATTTAGATGAAACGCGAAAAGAAAGATTGAATGAGTTATACATCCATTTTTTCTATAAAAGACATGAGGAATTTTGGAAATGGCATGCTTTGGCAAAATTGCCTTCCATATTAGAAGCATCGAATATGCTTGTTTGTGGCGAAGACCTTGGAATGGTGCCTGAAACTGTTCCGGAGGTGATGAAAAACTTGAATATCCTGAGTCTGGAGATACAGCGAATGCCGAAAAATCCAAAAGTTGAATATGGCCATCCTGCTGATGCTCCATATTTGAGTGTTTGCACGACTTCAACCCATGACATGGCTACAATCAGAGGTTGGTGGGAAGAAGACCACGAGAAAACACAACGTTTTTATCACCATACCTTGGGACATAACGACCAGGCGCCCTATTTTGCTGAGCCATGGATATGTCATGAAATTATTAATCAACACTTACATTCTCCGGCTATGTGGACCATCTTTCCAATTCAGGATTTACTTGCTTTAGATGGTGATCTTCGTTGGGATGAAACTGATAAAGAGCAGATTAATGTTCCGAGCAATCCCGAAAACAAGTGGCGTTACCGACTTATTCATACCTTGGAGGAAATGAATGAAGCTGATGATTTTAATGCAATGTTGATGGGAATGGTGCATATCTCTGGAAGAGATAACGATTTTTAATGTTATATTTTTTAGAGCCTATCGCGGCTATTTTTCAAAATCTGGAAGAGCATTTCGCGGGCGCGAAACAATTGTGCTTTTACGGTTCCCAGCGGCAGATGCAGCTGTTGGGCAATTTCTTCATAACTCAGCTCATCGAAATATCGCAACTCAACCAAATGCCGGTAATGAGGTTTTAGCCGTTCCACCACCGCGTGCATCATCTTTATTTTCTGATCATTAATTATATTCTCTTCCGGATCGAGACCGGATGAAGGCGTGCGCCTGGCATAGTTTGAGCCGTAATCAAGCTCTAAATCAGAACTTTGATTCAATGGTTCTCGCCGCTTACGGCGAATGAAATCAATGCAATTATTGGCTGCAATGCGAAACAGCCAGGTGCTGAAAGCGTAATCGGGGGTGTATTGCTCAAGCCGTTTAAAAGCCTTACCAAATGCCTCAATCGTCAAATCTTCAGCATCGATGGCACTGTTGGTCATGCGCATCATTAAAAAATAAATCGAATCCCGGTAATTACGCAGCAGTTCAGCGTAAGCTTTCTGATCAGCATCGTCAAGCGCACGCCTGACAAGGTAAAAATCACGCTGACCTTTCTCCGAAAGACGCTCGTTTATTTCCATTTCGAAGGTTTACTGAATATGGAAGTGAACGCGACTATCGGTGTGAAAAACATAAAAAACAGTTCTCCAAAAGGTGCAAAAATCCACAAACTTTTTTCACCAAGTTGTTTTGACGCACTGCCAAAAATAACCAATTGATTTATCAAACGAAACGCAAGCATGGACGTTGGAACCGCAAAATGTATCGGCAGGAAAAATAATCCGGCACATGAACCATAGAAAGTTAAAGGTGTAATTGCGTACAAACCGAGTTTAAATTTAACACCAAAACTGTAAAATTTACTCGTTGATAGATGTCGTCTTTTCTGACGAATCCATAATGAAAAACTCTTCGAAGGTTCCGAATAAGTTCTTGAATCAGCGATAATTACGATTCTTGTATTTTGTTTTTTGGCCACTTTTGCAACAAACAAATCGTCGTCGCCTGATGGAATATTATAATGTGAAGTAAATCCTTTATTCTTGTAAAACAGTGACTTACGATAAGATATATTTCGTCCAACGCCCATATAGGGTTTGCCAGCTAAAGCATAAGAAAGGTATTGAATTCCAATATGAAACGTGTCAAAACGGATCAAAAGGTTTAATAATCCACTTTTTCGTGCATAGGGCCCATAACCAAGCACAAGCTCGGTATTTGAACGATAAGCATTCATCATCGTCCTGATCCATTGATTATTAACCGGCGCACAATCAGCATCTGTGAGCAAAAGAAACTCATTTTTTGCCGATTTTATGCCGATGCTTAAAGGGAATTTCTTTCCGAGAAAGAAGTTTAAATTCTGACGAATATGTACCAGATTGAGTTTCGGTTCGATCCGGGAAAGATCAATCAATAATTCCTCTGAGCCATCGTCGGAGCAATCGTTTACGACAACAACTTCAAAATCAGGGTAATCCTGTGAAAAAAGAATTGCGAGATTTCGTTCCAGATTCAAATATTCGTTGCGTGCACTTATAACAACGGAAACTGGGGGAGGATTGCCAATATCATTCTGTGCCTTTTTTCGATTGAAAAATGACAATCGTGAGAATATAATCCAATAATAGATCATTTGAATAAGTAAACTCAGTCCAGCGATGCCTAAAACAATGTAAGTCAGCTGTTTAATATAAATTTCGATCAAGGTAATACCGTTTTTGGTCGGGCAAATTTATCCAATCTTATGAGATAAACTGTATATTTGCCGAAATTTAGTGTAGATGGATTTTAAAATTATTGGTCGTGATGCCAAATCTTCGGCGCGTGCCGGATTATTGACAACCGATCATGGCGATATTGAGACCCCTATTTTTATGCCGGTGGGAACGGCCGGTACAGTAAAAGCGGTTCATCAACGCGAATTGAAAGACGACATTCAAGCCCAGATTATCCTCGGAAACACATACCACCTTTTCCTTCGGCCTGGTACTGATATTTTGGAGCGAGCCGGTGGTTTGCATAAATTCAATGGATGGGATAAACCAATTTTAACCGATAGTGGTGGTTATCAGGTGTATTCACTAAGTGCACGACGAAAATTAACTGAGGAAGGCGTTACATTTCAGTCGCATATTGACGGATCACGCCATAAATTTACACCCGAACGTGTGATGGATATTCAGCGGACTATCGGAGCCGACATCATCATGGCTTTCGACGAATGCACCCCATATCCCTGCGAGTATGCTTATGCCTCAAAATCATTAGATATTACAAATCAATGGCTGACAAGGTGCTTCAATCAATTAAAACTGACTGAACCTAAATATGGTTACCGGCAATCCTTATTTCCAATTGTACAGGGAAGCACTTTTCGTGATCTGAGAGTAAAATCAGCCGAATTTGTCGCTTCTACCAACGCCGATGGCAATGCAATAGGTGGCCTTTCGGTGGGCGAACCGCACGAAATAATGTATGAGATGACAGCATTGGTCTGCGGAATTTTACCACAGGATAAACCCAGATACCTCATGGGCGTAGGAACACCTGCAAATATTCTTGAAAGCATTGCACTCGGAGTTGATATGTTTGATTGTGTGATGCCAACACGTAATGGACGAAATGGGATGCTTTTTACAAGTACCGGAATCATCAATATCAAAAATGAAAAATGGAAAGATGATTTCAGTGCGATAGACGAAAATGGTTCGATTTTCGTTGATACGCAATATTCAAAGGCATAT
>CANNKD010000224.1 GCA_947505205.1 Bacteroidota bacterium
CATAAACTACGTTGTAACTTGACAGGAATGAAGCCCGCAATCGGCTACTATTCTTATACGAACCGTTAGCAACTATTAAAAACGAAATTACAGATATTTGATTGCCAATATAGTAGATACGCAACATAAAATATTAAATAATAAATAATAATCTTTAATGAAAAAAATAATTTTAGCTTTAAGTATAACAGTTTGCTATATCACATGTTTCTCACAGGAAATAGGAACTTTCAAAGACCTGAGAGATGGGAAAATATACAAAACCATAACAATTGGAACACAAACAATTATGGCAGAAAATTTTGCCTACAAACCGAGCAAGGGAAATTATTGGGCTTTTGATAATAAAACTACCAATGTTACAAAATATGGTTATTTATACGATTGGGAAACAGCAAAAGCAATATTACCAACCGGTTGGCATTTGCCTACCAAAGATGAATGGAAAATATTGTGCTCTAATACCGGTACTAAATATTCCATAGTTTTTGAAAATCTTATTGATTCGGGAAATTCAGGATTTAAAGCCCTATTGGGTGGTTCTCGCTTTCCAAGCATGAAATTCAAAGGCATTGATAAGAGCACCGAATTTTGGAGTTCATCTACCGATGAAGATGGAAATCCCTGGAGTTTCGATTTTGATTTAGACTTCTACACAGTTAGTTTTGGTGTAAAAGATCCGGCTTGCGGTTTTAGTGTTCGGCTTTTTAAAGATTGATTAAAAATAACAAAAGAAGTATTTCTTCAAATTCCTGTAATTTTAAAGCTTACGACGGGTGTGCACTGCTCATGCAGGGCACACACTTCAGCTACACGTCAAGTGCGGCAGCAGTGGTTTTCGGTGGGTATCTTTCCACTCAGGCCTTCTTTCGGCTTGACAGGAAATCGCCCGCAGTCCTCCCCGGCGTGTAGCTTCCTACGTTATAGCCATTAATAGGACGACCTGACTGCAGCAGAAAAAGTATAATATAACAGGAAATACATATAAGGTTTCATTAACAGAATACCTACGCCAGCAAGGATATCGGGGAATATTTTCATAAATGTTGGACAACCCACAATTATCAAGACTTGCAATTTGCGCCAGTTGTGATAATTCGCTTCATTTTGCACCGGAATATAATTTCTATTCCAGGAAATAAACACCAATAATGTCGTAACAAGTTCAGAAAAGTCTGTCAGGTTAAATAGGAAATGTTTTGGTATATAAACGATATTAACAAGCCCTTAACAATCAATAACTTTTCATTAACAAAATACGCCAATCATTAAAGCTACTTTTGACCAATAAATTTTTAATTATCGTGTCAAATATGAAAAATAGCCTGGTTGCCCTACTTTTACTTGTGTTTATTAATACCGGATTTTCGCAAAACTCAAACTATTATTTTGGCAGGCTTACACTATTGGTTAAAAAGGAGAAACTCCCGGAAGCCAACCGCATCAGTGATATTTCTGATGAATTATGGCATTATTTGAGAATAGCTTACGAAGATCGTATTGAACTCGAAAAACAAAGAAAAAAGGAATTCGCCGCCGGTTATTATCTTTCTCCTCTGGAGGGCTATGACTTGGTTGTTAATTATGCTTCCATTGATATTTCTGTTACAAGTAATGGTAAAGTAATCACAGCCCAAAGCCCTGACGATAGATTAACATCCGAACAAAAATCAATCATTAACTCAGCTGATCTGGGAACAGACATCAATATTAAAGTTAAGTTCACCTATAAAAACAAGGAAAAAGCCAATTCGGGTGAAACTGAAATGGAAGGAACATTGGCTGTTGCTGTTGTTCCTGATTCCGAAGCTGAATTTCCGGGTGGATTTAACCAGCTAACGAAATATTTGATGGATAATATTGTGCATAAAATTTCGGATGAAAAAGCAGAAGAAAAACTTCAAAATGCTGTGGTGAAATTCAAGATTAATGAGGAAGGTCAAGTTGTTGATACTGAAATATTCAGGACATCAAGCGATCAAAAAATAGACAAGCTCATCCTTGACGCAATGCATAATATGCCAAAATGGAAACCTGCAGTAGATTCGAAAGGCACCAAGGTCAATCAGGAATTCAGTATTCCGTTTGGTGGCAATGGTTGTTAAATAATTGACGATGGACAATGCCTGCCCGGCCTTGTCGGCTGGCAAGCCGGCGGCAAGACGGGGACAATTGACAATAGATAATTGCATACACCCCCCATGCTAATCCTGCCTTTTGCCGTTGTCTTACACCTATTTGCCATGTGTTTATCAAACTCAATACATACCCCCTTTTGGATGATAATTTAATCAAAATAAATCTTACAGTCTGCCGTTATGCATAATGTTTGGGTTGCAGTGCGAACTCCAGGCTTGGCTGAAAGAAACTAAACTTTATAAAACAACAATGAAAAAAATAATACATGTTCTTTTGCTGCTTCTCATTGCTCAACTTTCTTTTGCACAACCCAATGCTAAAACAAAAGTATTTATAGAATGTACAAGCTCATGGCTTTGCGATTTTGATTACCTGCGTACCGAATTAGGGATGGTTGATTTTGTGCGTGACCGTTTTATTGCCGATGTACATGTGCAGGTAAATACACAATTTACCAGTTCGGGTAACGAGCAAAACGCCATTGTATTTAAAGGACAAAATGCTTTTCTGAATCAGGGCGATACGCTTACTTATTTTAATGCATCATCATTGAGTGATGATGAGAAAAGGATAAAAATGACAAAAACCTTAACGCTGGGCCTGATAAAATACATTTTACATACCGAAGCTGCCAACAACATTGTAATCTCCTATAACAAACCCGCCGATGCCGATACCTTAAACATAAAGAAAGAAGAAGACCCTTGGAATTACTGGATTATGAGTTTGGGCGCAAACGGTTTTTTTGATGGTGATGCAAACTATTCATCGGAAAGGATTTACAGCTATATTTATGCCGACAGGGAAACCGAAAAAACAAAAACAAACATGGGTCTGTCATACAATTACCGGAGAAACAAGTTTATAATTTCTGACGAAGAGACAGTGGTAACGGAAAACCCACAAACAAACGGATATATAAATTTTATCAATAAAATAAATCAGCATTGGGGCTATGGTATATTTACTTCTTGCGCAGAAAGTGAATTTTCAAACTACGACATCAAACTGAGTCTTATTCCTAAAGTTGAATATGATGTATTTAAATACAAAGAATTTAACAGCCAACGCCTGGTAATTAGTTATGGTTTGGGGGCACAATACAATAATTACAAGGATACCACTATATTTTTCAAAACACAAGAAACTTTGCTCGTGCAGGATGTATCTATTATAAGTTCCTTCACCAAACCCTGGGGAAACATAAATGTGGGAGCGTTCTACGATAGCTACCTGAACGACCTTAGTAAATTCTCCCTATCATTCTCTGGTTCTGTTAACTGGAATATATTTAAAGGATTTAAATTTGCTATTGGTGGCAGTTATGATATTACCCGCAACTTAATCCAGCTTTCAAAGGAAGGTGCTACCCGCGACGATGTGCTTCTACAGCAAAAGCAACTTAACAGCCAGTTCAGTTATTTTTTCGGAGCAGGTATCAGTTACCAGTTTGGAAGCAAGTTCAATAATTACATCAATCCTGCATTTAAAGGCTTAAACTGGAATCTGAACTTTTAAATTCTTATTTCGAAAACTTACTCCAGCCCTGCTTCTACACAACCAATTTCATTATGAGAAGGATTTTAATTCTGAAATGTTTTTACCGCACAGTTGTTGAGGAAGCGCAGCTGCTAATGATAATTCCTGCCCCCAATAAAAAAACCTCCGAAAAGAAAAACTCTCCGGAGGTTATGATATATAAAAACAAGCAAACTATTCGTTCGTAATGCGCATCTTATAAAATGAACGCCACACGAAATACATCGAAGTAATAAGTAGTGCACCACCAATAATCCAGTGCATCAAGGTGTATGAAAGTTTACCATTTGCATCCACTTTCGACATACTAACCGCGATTTCAACAGCCAACAAACCAAACAAAGTCGAGAATTTGATAATCGGATTCAAAGCAACAGAAGTCGTATCTTTAAAAGGATCGCCAACGGTGTCACCGATAACGGCAGCATCATGCAATGGAGTGTTTTTCTCTTTTAAATCAACCTCAACCAGTTTCTTTGCATTGTCCCAAGCACCACCGGCATTTGCCATATAAATAGCCTGGAATAATCCGAAAATAGCAATTGAAAGTAGATAAGAAACAAAGAAGTTAGGATCGAACAGCGCGAAAGCCAAAGTAGCAGTCATCAGAGCGATGAAGATATTCCACATACCTGTTTGGGCATATTTAGTACAAATCATTACAACAGTTTTCGAATCTTCGATATCGGCACTCGATTTAGTTAAATCAAAGTTCTTTTTGATAAATTCAATAACGCGGTACGCTCCTGTTGTAACAGCTTGAATAGAAGCACCCGAGAACCAGAATACCATCGCACCACCGGCTATGAAACCTAATAATACAGGAGCCTGTGTTAATTCAAGATTCAACATACCTACTTTTTTCAAAAGCAGAATAATGGAGAAAATCATGGTGGTAGCACCAACAACAGCGGTTCCGATCAGAACAGGTTTTGCTGTTGCTTTAAATGTATTTCCTGCTGAGTCGTTTGCTTCAAGATAATGTTTTCCACGCACAAAATCAGGAGTGAAACCAAAATCACGTTTGATTTCTTCGTGTATCCCTGGAATTGATTCTATCTGCGACAATTCAAAAACCGATTGTGCATTGTCAGTCACCGGACCATAACTATCAACGGCGATGGTTACAGGTCCCATACATAAAAATCCAAAGGCTACCAATCCAAAAGCAAATATACTTGCATACTGAATCATCTCCATACCAGGCATTTGGCTCACAAAATAAGCAATCGTCATCAAGCCAACCAGTAGCATACCTTTCCAGTAAGC
>CANNKD010000225.1 GCA_947505205.1 Bacteroidota bacterium
AAGTACTCCAAGTACTCTAAGTACTCTAAGTACTCCAAGTACTCTAAATACTCTAAGTACTCCAAGTACTCCAAGTACTCCAAGTACTCCAAGTACTCCAAGTACTCCAAGTACTCCAAGTACTCCAAGTACTCCAGATCTCTCCGTGATTCACTGAAACACCTACGCATTCTGCCCAATCTCACCTTCATTTTTCATATCGGTTTGTCTTTCTTCTTAGGTTTGATTGTTAAAAAAATTTACACATTTAAATTCTAAATAATTAAAAAAATGTCAAACGTTACAGAAAAAAAATTGAACGATTTTATGGCAAAAGTGATTGCCAAAAATCCAAGTGAGATTGAATTTCATCAAGCAGTTCATGAAGTAGTTGGCTCATTGCTTCCTTATATTGAGGAACATCCGCACTACAGCGAAGCCAAAATTCTCGAAAGAATGGTTGAGCCTGAAAGAGTTATCCTTTTCCGTGTTCCATGGTTGGACGACAAAGGCGAAGTTCAAATTAACAAAGGTTATCGCATCGAGATGAATAGCGCAATAGGCCCTTACAAAGGTGGATTACGTTTTCATCCAACCGTTAACCTCGGGATTTTGAAATTCCTGGCTTTTGAACAAGTTTTAAAAAACTCACTCACCACTTTACCTATGGGCGGTGGAAAAGGTGGTTCAGATTTTGATCCAAAAGGCAAATCAGACAATGATGTGATGCGTTTTTGCCAAAGCTTTATGAGTGAATTATTCCGTCATATTGGTCCAAATACCGATGTTCCAGCTGGTGATATCGGAGTTGGCGGTCGCGAAATTGGTTTCTTGTTTGGACAATACAAACGTTTACGTAATGAATTTACCGGTGTTCTCACAGGTAAAGGCATCGAGTGGGGTGGATCTTTGATTCGTCCTGAAGCAACCGGTTACGGTGCGACCTATTTTGCTGAAGAAATGTTGAAAACACGCGGACAGAGTTTTGTTGGTAAAGTTGTCGTTATTTCCGGTTCAGGAAATGTGGCTCAATATGCAACCGAAAAAGTTACCCAATTGGGTGGCAAAGTTGTAACACTCAGCGATTCAAGCGGATATATTTATGATGAAAAAGGTATTGATGCTGAAAAACTTGCATTTATCATGCAGTTAAAGAATGTAAAACGTGGTCGTATTGCTGAATATGCAGCTAAATTTGGAGCTAAATTCGTTGAAGGCGAACGTCCTTGGGGAGTTAAATGCGATGTAGCCATGCCTTGTGCAACCCAAAACGAAATCAATGAAGATGAAGCTAAAATGCTTGTTGCCAATGGTTGTTTCGTGGTTTCTGAAGGAGCGAATATGCCTTCAACACCTGAAGCTGTAGATTTTTATGTTAAAAGTAAAATCCTTTATGGACCTGGTAAGGCTGCTAATGCTGGTGGTGTTGCAACATCCGGTCTCGAAATGAGTCAAAATTCATTGCGCTTATCATGGACCCGTGCTGAAGTTGACGCACGTTTGCACCAAATTATGGTTGATATTCACCAGACCTGCGTTAAATATGGCACACAGCCTGATGGTTTCATCAATTATGTAAACGGAGCCAATATTGGTGGTTTTGTAAAAGTTGCAGATGCTATGTTAGCTCAGGGACTCGTTTAAATTAAATTAGTTCATATTAAAAAAAAACCATCTCTAATTGGGGTGGTTTTTTTTGTGAACAGTAATTGAGTGGTGTTTATTTTGCACCTTTTTTTTGGTATTTTTGTATCAAATTCTTATCAGATGAAGACCATAAAATGGATTCTATTAATCTTTGTTTTGCTGTTTTGCTGGATAGCCTGTACAAACGAAAAAACCAGCCAAACCGAAGAATATGTCATCAAAGTTGATAGCGTGCAGGTAGCAGAAACAGTAACTCATGGTTCAAAGATTGTTGTTGAATTTTATGGTATTATTGGTCCAAATGGTTGTAGCAGTTTTAGCCGATTTATCACGATAAGTCAGAACAAAACTCATAACATCACCGTAATAGGAAAACGCAATGTTGGTGAAAATCTTATGTGTCCCGAAAATCTTCCCATTCTTAATGGAATGAAACTTGAATTAGTTGCAGATTCCGTTGGAATTTACACGGTAGAAATCGTAAATCCGGGAATTCATAATCTGATTACCAAAAAGGTGACAGTTCAATAGTAAAAGAATGCTTTTCACAACTTATTCCCTAACAAAATAATTTACCGGTCTAATTACTTTATCGAAGGTAAAATACTGAACTAGTACAAAATCTTTATCATTGTTTACGAGTGCGTACATGCGGTCGAGATCAACAGGGACAAGCTTTTCAGCAATATCAAGATGATCGGCAAATTTCTTCTTTTTGAAGGTTTTTACAACCGTAGCGACATTATTTTTGTCGATAAGGGTGATTTTATGAAGGAAAGGCGAAGCAATGATCGAATCACGTTTGATGGCAGGCATATTATTTGTGAGCAGCGCCTCGAACCGGATATCGCTAAAAGATGTTAGAAAGTTTAAAACCTTTAGCGTGTCGAAACTTGAAAGTATTTGATTGTCAATCAGGTGAGTGATTCTGTAGTTGTTCTTTTCGATACAATCCAGTCGGTACGATTTCTCAGGTTCCTGGTTATATTCAACTTCAATAGATTTAATTTCTCCCAACCTTTTTCTAAAAACGGAATGATCGCGCCAGTCATCCTCATTGGGTGAATACCGTGAAGAAACAAATCCCCTGAATCCGGGAATGTAAGTGATGAAAGCTTTTTCAGCACCTTCCATGAGCATATACGTGCCCATATTATCTTTGGTGATGTCGCCCACAAAATAGACTTTCGTGCGTTTTTCATGTGGAAACCAGTTGAGCCTGCCAAATAAACTTATTCGTGGAACGATCTGATATATCTCGACTTTCACGCCAATCGCCGACATGCGCCGAATCACATTATCCTGTCCGGCTTTCGAAACTGGTCCCTGAACCCTAATCTTATTTATCGTTGTCAAAAGCATCTCAACATTGCGTTGCTGAGCACGATAGCTTTTGTTAAGTGTCCAGCCATCAGCGCCTCTTTCCAATAATATTTGACTCGAATCGAGATTGGCAATGAAAATCTTGCTGATGTTTGACGTATCAGAAACAGCAAAATCGGCATCTTTACCTTTGAAGGTTGAGTTCGTGCCGCTGAAGATAACCAGCAAGGCAGTGATAAATACCAAAGATGTAGTCAGAATAATCGCTAACCTATTTTTTTTCATGCTTGATTTGCTTATTTTGAATATCGTTTCTTTCGGAAATAACTCAGGATGATGCCAAAGAGAATGACAATTAAAACGGGTAAAATAGTATTAACAATTTGCCATATAATACGTGTATCAGCAACTTTTTTACCATCTAACAACCTTATTTTCAGTTCTCTTGATCTTATGCTAATCAAGCCGTTTCCATCCGTCAGATAGTTTATTGCATTCAGAATAAAATCTTTGTTACCATAAGTTTGACGCGTATATTGATCAAAGCCTAAAGGTAATGGATAGCCTTGCGGAATGTGAAACTGGTTACGGATAATATCGCCATCGGCAACCACAATCATGGAGGTTGTCGAACTTGACGCCAAAAAGGCAACTTCTTTGCTTTCAGCAATCTGTGGGTTAATCCTGTTTTTGTAAAGCGATTCAAAACTTCCTTCTAGCAGCCAGGCAACATTTTGTCCGGGTCGGTTGTAAAGTCGTGAATCTGCTTTTTCCCGAAGCATTGCTAATGTTATAAGAGCTGGTGTAGGTGTAACGCGCGAGTAATCTGATGTTTGCAACAAGGGTGTCTTCCTGATTCCTTTCATGGCAATGGTATCAATCGGACTTACGAATTCCGATTTTATGGAATTGATATTTCTCGAAATAGGATGTTGTGAAGCCTCTGTAAGCAATGGAAAATAATGCCATTTAAAAAATTCAATCTGTGCCTGTCCGGCAATCTGACCGGTTCGAAGCGGGATGGAGGCCGAATTCAAATCAAGAACGAGGGATTTATTTATGCGAACGCCATATTTAAACAGCTGATCGTCAAGGTTTAATTCGCGGCCAACTCCAATGGTCGATTCATTCATCTGAAGACTGTCCATCGAAGCAATCACCGGATCGATCAGCCATAATACTTTTCCTCCATACATGATATATTGATCGATGATGAACTTATCTTTTTCATCGAATAGCGTTGTTGGTTTTGCAATCACAATGGCATCGAAATTTGGCAGCAACCTGATATTTCCTTTTGCATCTGGCTCCGAACGGCGTGTTAGCGCACTTATCTGACCATCAATAGTGATATTTTCGACACGGTAATTTTTCTGAAGAGTCTTTGTAATGTCAAATAGCTCTTTTTCAGAAAGTTCACCTTGCCCATCGATGAAAGCGACTGAAGGTTTCTGAAGCTGTGACAGTTTCTGGATAACATCGGCCAATTTAAACTCAAGGTTTTGAACAGAATTGTTTAAAGCTACTTCCGGTGGTGTATTGATTTGATTTTCAAGTAAATCAACAGCAAGTTCTTTGTCGCGGTAATTTACCAAAGCACCCGGAAAGATCACTTTCTGCTGCATTCCTTCATTGGTTCGCACCTGCAGATCGGTTGGCGTTAATCCTTTATCCAGCAAAATTTTGAAAGTCGCATCCCGTTCCGACTTATTTGCCGATTCTGAAGGATTAATAAACTCATATTCAATGTATTTGCTGTAAGCGCGAAACTCGTTCAGCATTTCTTTTGTCTCGCGCCGGAGGTTTTTAAAACCTGCCGGAAATTCTCCTTCCAGATAAACCCTGAAGGTGACGTAGTCGTCCAAATCTTGCAAAATATCTTTGGTGGCATCCGAAAGTGTATAGCGTTTTTCAGCTGTCAGATCGAAACGTGTGAAAACATAACTTCCGATAATGTTAACGACAACAATAATGATTAACACGCTAAAGAATT
>CANNKD010000226.1 GCA_947505205.1 Bacteroidota bacterium
CATGAACAGAAGTAAATCTAAATCCTTCGTGAATTGGAACATATTGTTTCGCCGTTGAGTGTGAACGTGTAAATAAAAAGCCAGCCTCAGTATTACAGCCGTTTTCGAGTAACGATCCAATCAAATAAGACTGAGAATAGCTATCATACTCATTGAATGTCAAAGCTTTACTAAAATGTTTGTGAGCCAAAGAAAAATCTCTTTGTTCATAATTACCCTTAGCCAATCTCAATCTTAAATAATAATAATCCAATCCGGATTTTATCGCTTCATTTCCGGTTTTATTCAAATTTTTCCAATCCTTACGATTGTACTGATCAAACGTCAAACTGTCGATATATCGATAATCCATACTTTGCGAAAACAATTCCGGCATAATCAACAACACACCAAGCAACAAAGAAATCTGCAGTTTATACAACACGTTCAAGGAATATTTGTTGGGTTCCGTTCGAAATATTAAATCTTGAAAGTTGATTTTTTGTGAATTCTAAGGTGTATTTTTTACTTGTCCTTAATTTTCCAAACACCTTGAAATTAACTACTGAATTCATTTTAACAATCTCATTATCAATGCTATTTGTTGGTTTTTTGTATTCAACCAAGTAACTCATTTCTAAAAACCTATAAAATGGTGCCACAAAATCCTGCATTATCAAAAGCAGCTTATTATGATATAATGAAAGCGGAAAATGATCCTCAATAACCAATGTTGGTTGCACACCAACAATAAGTTGATAAGCTCCCAAATAAAAATCGAATAGTTTGCTTTGCTCGTCTCCTTCAAAATTTGTGAAATAGAAGCTATCGGGTGTGCGTATAAAATATGCTTTTGCTCCTGTTTCATTGCACAAAAAATAGGTGTAATTATAGATATCTGTTTCTACTAACCAACTGATATTAAATTTCTTATCATTTACAATATATTCAAATTTCAATTCCTGACCTGGAATAAAATGCAAGGCTTTATCGAGTGTTTCATTTGGTTGATTGTTTCCAACAATTTCACCTTCGCAAGGTTTTGCCAAACTGTGAAAACCAACCTTCCCATTCTTTGACAAATATGAAGAAAAGGAATATGCGAGTGTATGCGACCCAATTTCGGGTGAAGTTTGAAACTGAAAGTGCAGATGTGGAATTGGCGAACGACCTGAGTTTCCACACGACGCAATCTGATCTCCTTTTTGAACAAACTGACCTTTTTGAACCAAAATACTGTCTTTTTTCAAGTGGCTCATTTGCGAAAACAAGCCAGTGGCATGACTCATCACAACGCTGTTTCCCCAATTATTCTTCAGATTTGAATCGCCAATTTCATTATCTTCAACAGAATTATCAATCTCATAAATATAACCATCTGAAGGGGCAATAACTGGTTTATTATAACAATAATAGTCTTCCGGCTTTAGCCCTTCGTCTGCAAAAGTATTCCCGTTGGCATCCACCATTTCAAAATCCCAGGCAAAACGCCAATCTTTTTTATGCGTATAATTTCCATCAATTCCCTGCGTAACTTTCCAAAAACCATGGAAAGGTAATTTCACCGGAATTTTATTGAATGAAGCCATGCGAGTTTGGTTGATTAACTTCGCATAAAGATTCTTTTCAGGACTAAACTGCTGATAAACAACCAAAGCCGGCTTATCGGTAGACCGTTCGCGAAGTTTTAAAGTGTATAATAACATAATTACAACCAGATTGAAAGGAAGCGAAAAAACCGAAAGCTGGAAATTAAAGAGCAATGCAGAACCCGCCGTGATAAAAAAGGCTAATATCGGAATCGTGATCAATGTCCAAAGTAATGACAGGGCTGAAGGCACGATAAAAAATCCGCCAATCGCAATAGAAGTCAGGATGAAATTGAAGCCTATATAACTGTAATTCAACTCATCAATGTTGGCTCCGACAATAACATAATAGACATAAGCTCCAGCAAAGCCGCTAACCGAAAACAATAAAGCCTGCCGCGACCAAATTAAAATTCCAATGGCAATCAACAAACCGGCAAACAAATGATATTGAAAGAAAATGGCTCCCAGTGACCTGAAGTAAATTTTAATTGGCAAAGCCCAGTCTAATGCATTGAACCACTCATACATACGAAGCATGGGCAATCCTCCTAAAGCATACATTTCGTTGAGTGTATAAATGCCCCTTTCGCTCAATACCAGATTATCTATCTCTCTCGAACTCAATGTTATAACCCAAATGCTTATTAAAAATGGCAAACTCAAAAAAGGAAGACCGTATTTATACAAAATACCTTCGAGCATTATTGTTATTAAAAGAGTGAGAATGGAAATGAAGATCAGAATAATGAAAAAACTCAGATTGGCCTGAAAATAAACCCCCAAACCAAGCCCAACCAGCAAAGCATTGAATCCATACAAGCCATTAATCACCTGCTGACGGTTAAATCCGATCAGAAATGCAGCTAAATTGGCTGTCAACACTGCCACCAGCCCGCTGATACCTGCATGAAAATCGAAAAGTGTAACCACCATGATTAACACTCCCAGGATCAGGTTTTTCGCAAAGAAAATCTGTGTATAACTGTTGATTACACTTTGCAAAAACAGAGGAAACAGGGCATGCAGGCGTTTCAGTATCATAATTCGAAATCGGCCAAATGACGGGGAACAACTTCAAGATCAGCAATTGTCTTCATCGATTCATTATCGCGGATAACATGAACCTTGCCTGCCTCATCAATCAGCACAACCTTTGGTCTTAAGGTAATAAACTGCATCCATTGGGTCATATTATAGGCGCCAACAGAATGAACCACAACATGATCACCTTTGTGCAATAACGGAAGTGTTACATTTTCACGGATTACATCAATATTCATGCAAAGCGGGCCGTAAAGAACCGTGTCTTCGGTATAAGATGTGAAATGTTGGGCGGGCGTGATTTTGTGTGCATACCAGAATGAAGTAAATAAAATATTTACTCCGATATCGAGGATTGTGCTTCTGCGTCCATCAGCAAGGCGTTTGTTTGTAAGCACACTTCCAAGCAACCATGCCGCATCATCAATCAAAGCCCTGCCAGTTTCGAGAATAAGTAAAGGTGGATTTTTTGGATGGAAATCGCTGTTTATCAATGCGGAAGTGATCGCTTCAGCAAATTCATCTATTGTAGGATTTGTATCGACGCCGGGCAGAAACGCACCTTTGAGTGTGTTACGCGAAGCAAAACCACCACCCATATCGATGTATTTAATTTCGTGATCGTATTTCTGCTGCAGCCTTTGTGCAAGATTCGCAAGTTTGGATGCGGCTATAGCGTATGCATTCGGCGAAAGCATGAAAGTACCTATATGTGTGTGTAAACCAACGAGATCCATGCTTCCCGAAAACATAATTTTATTCAATGCGTCCCAGGCCTGTCCATTTTCATAATTGAATCCGAAGCGATCCCAAATCGGATAGATGCCGGTGTCCATATTTACACGGATCGCAACCCTCGGTTTTTGTTTGGTCGATTTCGCAATCTCCTGAAGCAGATACAGTTCATCAAGATGATCAATGTGAATCAAAGAGTTGTTGGTGATTGCTTTACGTAAATCCTGCTCAGATTTATCAGGTCCGTTGAAAATGATATTGCTGCCGGGAACACCGTTTTGAATTGCTTTATCATATTCAAATCCCGAAACTACCTCAGCCCATGATCCTTCCTGGTGAAAGATATTGCAGACTGCACTTATATAATTTGTTTTGTATGACCAGGCAAATTGCACTCTGGGATAACGCGTTTCAAATGCTTGTTTAGCAGCTTGATACGTTTTTCGGATTTTACTTTCAGAGATGACGAATAAAGGCGATCCGTGTTTTTCGATGAGTTCCTTTACCGGAACTCGTTCAATTTGCAAAACAGGTTCATATTCGGTTCGTGTTCCGAATTTATTAGGCATATTGCTCTCCAGTTTTTTGATTACCGGACGTTCATATCTTTTTTTTGTTGTCATAATGCTTTGTATTCTAACTAATTAAATATTAATTAATGTTGTAATTGAATTTCTATAATTCAAAACGTCAGTCATTTATATAATTGTCAATTTTCAATTTCTTACAATTCACCAAGGGTTGAAATCTTCTCGAATTCCGATAAATCAACAATCATATCCCAGGCATAACGGATAAACATTTTACCAATCTCATAACCAACAAAAGGCTCGGTTGGCCATCCCATGGCAAGTCGGGTGAGCGCTTCCGGAATATTTTGCCCCACGCCTACCGCCAGATATATCCAGGCAGGAATGCGGGGATTTATCTCCAGCAGATAATAATGACCATCTTTGTTTTTCATCAGTTCCAGTTCAAAGGCACCTTTCCATTTTGTTTGACTGATAAATTTATCTGTTAATTGAAGCGCCTTTTTATCGTCAATAGAAATACCGCCCCATGCTTTTCCTTTGTCGGTAATATACTGTTTGCGCATGGGCACTGCCGCCATTGTGTTCCCTGCTCCATCACCCAAACCGGTAACATTGTATTCCGTTCCATGTATAAACTCCTGAATAATAATCGGGTAGCCCCATTTTGCCGATATTTTATTGAAAGCTGATTTTACCTGTTCGAAATTATACGCAAGTGTTGCATCGTAGTATTTCCCTTTTACAACAAGAGGCCATCCATAATCCTGTTCTAAAACAATTGCTTCATCAGGCGTGTAAACAGCTTTGCTTTGAGGAACATGCAGATTATATTTCAAACCAAAATCAGGTAAATTGACTTTATGCCTTTCTTCGAATTGCTCGAGTGTTGGCAAAAAAGTATGGATGCCTTTCGCTTTTAGTTTTGGGGCAAGTTTGATAAAGGAATACAATTCGGCATCGAAATTAGGGATGATTACATCCAGCTTTTCAATAGAATGGATGTAGTCCAACCGA
>CANNKD010000227.1 GCA_947505205.1 Bacteroidota bacterium
AATTGTCTCATTTTCAAATTGAATAATTGTCACATTTTCAGAATATGCCTTACATAAGGCTCAATTCCCGTGAAGAAAAACTCAACCGCAATCACCATCACGATCAAACCCATCAGTTTCATCATCACTTTATTACCGGTTTTGCCAATGGTTTTGGTGATTTTTGAACCACTTAACAAAATGGTCAAAACAATGACACAAACAACCAGAATGGATGAAATAAGTATTGATTTCTCGACGACTGTACCGCACTGATCCATTAAAATAATCGCGTTTGTAATCGAACCTGGTCCTGCAATCATCGGTATTCCAAGTGGTGTAATGGAGATATCATCCACATATTCATCCACTTCCTCAGTAGCAATTTTAGTCAGACTCAGACGGGCATTCAGCATATCGTAACCCATAAAAAAGAATAAAATTCCCCCAACAACCTTCAATCCTGCTACTGAGATACCAAAGAAACTGAACAGCATTTGTCCGCCAAAAGCAAATACCACGAGTGTAAAAAAGGCAGTAATGGTCGCTTTAATGGCGGTAGTTCTTCTCTTTTTCGACTCAAGATTGGCCGTCATACTCATGAATACCGGCATCACACCTAATGGATTCATCAATGTGATAAAGGAAGTGAAAAACAAAAGCCAAAGTGTTAATTGCTGCGTCATAATAGTTTAATCTACAACTGATTGATAATCTCGTTTACTTTTGCCAAAATTTCATTTTCACGACGAATCGTTTCCTCCTGAATGGATAATCCTTCTGCCAATACCCTTTCAGCAAAGGTTTTATCATCAATACCGGCAGCATTTATCTTCACATTTAAAAAAGCACCCATCACGGCAGTCCGAACACACAACGCCCCAACACCGGCATCCGAAACAGAATTTGGATTACCTTCAGCAGCCATCTTTTCAACAATATCCATTACCGAAAGGGAAGTTTTCATCACACGCAGCGGAATCTCAATGGCATATTTCGATGCAGCCTGTATCGCATCTTTCCGCAGTTGTTTATCTGTATCCGTTTTCTTTGGCAATCCAAACGCTGCCATGATTTGATTGAATGCATTCGTGTCTTCATCAACCAGAAAAAGCAATTCATTTTTCAAGGCCTGACCACGTTCGGCAACCATTGAAAATTCCTCCCAGCGTTCGTCCCAACCTCTTTTATGTGAAGACAAATTCGCCACCATCGTTGCTAAAGCTGCACCTAACGAACCAACATAGGCAGCAATAGAACCACCGCCGGGCGCGGGCGACTCCGATGCAGTTTCATTTGCAAAACCTTTGGCTGTCAAATCAATAAGCTTCTTTGTTTTATCAGCAGAAGCCAATACATATTCAATGATTTTTTCCTGGGGATAGAAAGGTTTTAACTCATCCAAACCCATCGATTTAATGGCTATTTTTATCAATTCATCGTCGTCAACACCCAATGAACGCTGTTGTTTTGCCAGAAAATATTTTCCGGCATCAAGCATCGCTTTCAAAGGTATCAAACCAATCAACTCGGATCCTGTAACACGAACTCCCCTTGCCTCAGCTTTGCGACAAACTTCGTCAAAAGCTATATGAGCGGATGTAATTGCGATATTTGTCAGATTCATCGAAATCTGAGCGATGCCGTATTCTTCTATAAACCAGCCAATTGCCTTCACCGACTTTAAACTGCCAGGTGTATAAACCTGGTTTCCTTTTTCATCTTTCACCACTTTTCCGGTGATTGGATTTCCTTCTCGAAGCACTCGACCCCGCTCACGAACATCGAAAGCAATGGAATTTGCACGACGTGTGGAGGTTGTATTGAGATTTACGTTAAAGGCTACCAGAAAATCACGTGCGCCAACAGCGGTTGCTCCGGCTCTTTCGTTCAAAACATCGGGTCCAAAATCAGGTTTCCACTCAGGTTTGGTAAATTTTGTTGCCAGTCCTTCGTATTCTCCCGACCGACAACTTGCTAAATTTTTACGTTCAGGTTTTAAAGCTGCATTCTCGTAACAATAAACCGAAATATGCAACTCCTCTCCTATTCGTTTTGCAAGTTTGCGTGCCAACTCAGCCGTTTCCTCCATGGTAATATTGGCAATCGGAATCAGCGGACAAACATCGGTCGCACCCATGCGTGGATGCTCGCCTTTATGTTTGCGCATATCGATGATTTCAGAGGCTTTTTTCACAGCCTGAAATGCAGCTTCAAGCACTTCATCCGGAGTCCCTACCATGGTAACAACGGTTCTGTTGGTAGCAGCGCCCGGATCGACATCCAATAATTTTACGCCATCCACAGCTTCAATTTTATCAGTTATCTGTTTGATAATGTGCAAGTCGCGACCTTCACTAAAGTTCGGGACGCATTCAATAAGTTTTTTCATCTATTTTGTAAGTATATGTTTGTTAATGTTGATAAGCTTAATAGTTGATTTTGTTTTGTCATTTCATTCAATTATCACTTTTTCAAATTGCCGAATTACCAAATTAATAAATCAACCCATTTAAAATCACTGTTTCAACTTTATTTGTTCCATAATAATAAGGCAAATAAGCAATATTCGGGATAGGTTTGGTAATGATTAAATTAGCCACTTTACCGATGATAATTGAACCAAGTTCTTCACTAATTCCCATGGCATACGCACCATTGATGGTGATTGCATTTATTCCCTCTTCAGGCAACAAACGATACAAAATACTTGCCATCGACAAAATCAATTGCATATTTCCGGAAGGCGACGAACCAGGGTTGAAATCACTCGCCATCGCTATAGGCAAACCGGCCTCAATCATTTGTCGGGCAGGCGCATAAGGCATTCCCAAAAAGAATGCTGCTCCCGGCAAAATGGTCGGCATCGTTTCAGAAGCCAATAATATTTCAATCTCCTCTTTTCCTGTAAACTCCAGATGATCAACCGATAAAGCATTGTATTTCACGCCGATTTGAATACCACCTGACTTTGCTAACTCGTTGGCATGTATTTTTGGCCGCAAACCATATTTCATCCCTGCATTCAATATTCTATCTGTATCTTCTGTTGTAAAAAAACCTTTGTCACAAAAAACATCGATATAATCGGCCAATTCCTCTGCGGCAACCATCGGAATCATCTCATTGATTATCAGATCAACATAAGCATCCTGATGACCTTTATAATCGGAAGGAACAGCATGCGCACCTAAAAAAGTGGATTTTATTGTTAACGGACTGGCTTCTTTCAGTCGTCGAATCACGCGTAACATTTTCAATTCGCTTTCGGTGGTCAATCCATATCCACTTTTGATTTCAACAGCACCGGTACCAAAATACATGATCTCATCCAATCGCGTCAGAGCTGATTCAAAAAGTTCATCTTCAGAGGCCAAAGCTGTCATTTTGGCCGAATTAAGAATCCCACCTCCTCTTTTGGCGATTTCTTCGTAACTCAAACCCTTGATTTTGTCGATATATTCAATTTCACGCGTGGAGGCAAAAACCAAATGTGTGTGTGAATCGCAGAAAGATGGCAAAACGGTGCCACCATGGGCATTAAGTTCCTGTGTATTTTGAAGGTTTTGTTTCAGAGAGTTGAATTTTCCAGATGACATTTCGCCAAAATCACTAATCAATCCATCTTCAATAAGCAAATAGGCATCGCTAATTAATTCTAATTCAGCCATTTCCGTACCTTTGCGTAGTAATTTACCTTGGCGATCGATGCCAACCAATGCTTTGATGTTGTGAATGAGAATTCTCATGAATAATGGCTTTTAGCACAATTTTCAGCAAAATTAATCAATTGAAGCTTACGGCCAAAATGAGTTTTTATGGTTTCAATTTCGACTGATAAACCTGCATGAGTTCCTTTAATTTGCCATTTTTGTCAGGATCGCTCAGGCATTCCATCATATGGGTTTTAAATTTCCAACAGGTCATCTGCCGCAATTCAAACTGCCGACTGATTTCATAGGTTGAGGTTTTTGGATTACAACAAACGATGCTGGCTAATGAAAACGCTTCTTTTAAAGGAATTTTACACCGATGAAAGATGGTATGTGCAGTTGCCGATTCTTCAGTTTTACATTTGGTGCATCTGCGAGAATGGATTTTTTTTCCCTTACAGAAATTATCGTTTCCACATTTGCGACAGACAAATCCATTCTCCCACTTTTGTCCTGCCAATAAAAATAATAATTCATCCTCGCTAAATACTTTATTTTCAGTATGTAACGAGTCATTATCCATCATTTGAAATTCTGTCAGATTTGAGTTAGGCATTTTTTGGCATACAATTTGACTGCAAATTTATAAAAAATAGTGATATTTAAGCGATTCAATAATAAAAATAGTATTTTTGCATTTTAAATTAACAAAAACCTAAACAAATGATTAAAAAAAGCCTATTACTCATAACCGCAATCGTTGGATTATCAACGGCTTGCAGTAGTTCAACCGGCAAACAAATTCCTGTTGAGACAAAAATTGAAAATACCACCGAATCAGGAAAACCTATTCATATTACCTATGATGAGTTCCTTGTCAAAGTTTGGAATTTTGAAGAAAGTCCGCAAAACTGGGTTTTTAAAGGTGACAAACCTGTCATTATCGATTTTTATGCCGACTGGTGCAAACCTTGCAAAATAATTTCCCCATATCTGGACAAAATCGCGAAAGACTACGAAGGCAAACTCATTGTTTATAAGATTAACGTGGACAATGAACGTAAATTGGCATCCGTTTTTCAGGTTCAGAGCATTCCTTCTGTGTTGTTTGTTCCGTTAAAAGGACAGCCAAGCATGCAAACGGGTGCGATGGCCGAAGAAGCTTATAGAAAAGCTGTTACTGATCAACTACTTGTAAAATAATTAATTAACAAATATTACACCCAAAAATAATGGAACATTTAACACTCGAAACCTTCAAA
>CANNKD010000228.1 GCA_947505205.1 Bacteroidota bacterium
CACGTTCAAAAAAACTGAAAGAATACCTTATCAATGGGAATTGAGACTTTTCACAATTTATAAATCAATGTTGTTTAGTTAACAGAAATCATTGAAAATTTACCGCAGAGAACCGCAAAGTTATATGCAGACCTGCCTGGCGGGTAGACAGGGTTCCGCAAAGATGTATAACAATTCTTGACTCTGCGGCACTTTGCGCCTCCTTAGCGAACCCTGTCAGCCGCCAGGCAGGTTTGCGGTAAAAACATTTCAGATTCTAAATCCTTAATTAAACGACATTGATTTATAAATCTTCTCCATCCAAAGAAGGATTTCAAAACAAATATTTGAGAGGGGAATAATTTTTATAGTTTTGCTGTCGCATCGCGATTGAGTTCGTCAAATTGGACGGTAAACAAGAAATTGCGCCAAAATCAGATTGATGGACTATACAGAAACAGTACATTGGATGTTTCAGAAACTACCAATGTATCAACGTGTTGGTGGATCAGCTTACCGTGCTGACCTCAAAAACACAATACAATTGCTCGATTTATTGGGGCAGCCTCAGGAAAAGTTCAAATCGGTGCATATTGCCGGTACCAATGGCAAAGGCTCTGTTTCTCACTTACTTGCATCTGTTTTTCAGGAGGCAGGATTCAAAACAGGATTATATACTTCGCCTCATCTCAAGGATTTTCGGGAACGGATTCGCATCAATGGTACGATGATTCCACTTGAAAATGTGGTTTCGTTTATCGAATCCAATAAAGCTGATTTTGAAAAAATGGATCTTTCTTTCTTTGAAATGTCGGTGGGAATGGCTTTTGATTATTTCGCAAAGGAAGAAGTTGATATTGCCATCATCGAAACCGGAATGGGCGGTCGGCTTGATTCAACAAACCTTATCACGCCTTTGTTAAGTGTAATTACCAACATAGGCCTGGATCATACGCAATTTCTGGGTGACAAATTAGATGCCATCGCTACCGAAAAGGCAGGTATAATAAAAGAAGGCATTCCGGTCGTAATTGGTCAGGCTCAGCAAGAAACGCGGTATGTTTTTATCGAAAAAGCATCTGCGATGAATGCTGAAATTTACTTTGCAAATCAATTGTTCGATGCAAAGAAAATTTCGACAAACCAGGCAAATACGCAGATTTTTGATATTTGGAAGTTTGATCAGTTATATCTCGAGCAGCTTGAAATTCCTTTATTAGGCTTTTATCAGCAAAAAAACATCGTAACCATGCTATGTGCAATTGATATTTTAAGTAAATCATTCAGTATCAGTCTAGAGAATATCCGCGATGGTATTGCCAATGTGATCCGACAAACAGGTTTGATGGGGCGATGGCAGATTTTGAGTCGCAATCCAATGATCATTGCCGATACCGGGCACAATGAAGATGGAATAAAAGAAGTAGTTTGGCAACTTAAACAGTTAAAATATAATAATTTACACATTGTTCTGGGCGCAGTAAACGATAAAAATATAGATGCTATTTTACAATTATTGCCACATTCGGCCATCTATTATTTTTGTAAAGCCAATATTCCACGTGGGTTGGATGCGCAACTTCTTGCCGATAAAGCTTATGAATTTGGCTTACGCGGAGAAGTTTTTGATTCGGTATGGAATGCATATAACAGGGCTCGACATGCTGCTAAATTTGATGATGTTGTTTTTGTAGGTGGTAGTACTTTTGTTGTTGCTGAGGTGGTTTAATCTTAGCTTTCTTTCTTCGGTGACAAATTGAACATTTCCGGATGACGTGCCGTTTTGGTCCGGTAAAAATCTTCGATTATTTTAAAATCGGCATCAAAATCGCCGGTAGGGTAAATTGCCGGGCCAAAACCGGCTTCCTTCTTTTTGTAATCCAAAAAACCAAGCAGGATGGGTACATTTGCCTTTGATGCAATATGATAAAAACCTCTTTTCCATTGTGTTACAAGTTTACGCGTGCCCTCGGCCGCTACAATCATATTTAGCTGCTCGTTATTGTTAAATAAGGCCGTCATTTCATCAACGAGGTTATTTCGTTTGCCTCTATCAACCGGAATTCCGCCTGCACGCTTAAGTAAACCGCCCAATGGATTCTGAAATGCTTCTTTTTTAATGAGAAACTTAACCGGAACGCCAAAATTGAAATATACCAATCTACCGATAAAGAAATCGAGGTTGCTTGTATGGGGAGCGCCAATGATCACACACTTTTTAATTGTCAATGGAACAGATCCCGTTATCTTCCAGCCAAGCAATTTTAATATAATACCCGATAGTATGCGCATAGTTTATAAGTTTGGGTGCAAAGGTACAAAAATTGAAATTTTGCATATTTATATTTTTGATTACTAAACGCCTGAAATATAGATTATTATAAAAAAAAACCGTGAATAATGATTTATCCACGGTTTTTTATTAATCCGGATTTAACTAATTTACCATGAATTTCTTCATGACCTTACCACTTGCAGTATAAAGCTGTAAAACATAAACTCCACGCTGTAATTGACCGGTTTCGACAGTAATTTTTGTGTCAGATGATTCAGTGTGAATCACTTCACGACCGGCTAAATCAGTAATAGTAAGTCTATCTATTGTCACAGGAGATTCGATGGTGAGGTTTCCCGAAACAGGAATTGGATACAAATGTATTCGATCGGATAAAAGCAATTCAGAAACGCCAACTCCTTGAATATGAATGTAGTTTGTTTTTGTTTCGGTATCTGAACCTGATCCGCTGCTAACTGTAAGTGAAACGGTGTAAGTGCCCGGATTGGTATATGTGTAAACGGGATTCTGCACTGTACTTGATCCACCATCACCAAAATTCCATGCCCAGCTATTGATGGTTTTCTGGTTATTTTCATGCGGTTTCTTGATCGGATATACACTTTTGAATGTTCCTGGCGCATTTTCCTGAATCACATTCCTGACAGTAATTTGGCCATTGCTACCGTTTACATCACAAACATACCAGTACAAACCGGTGCCATTGGTTGGAACCTGAAGTGTTTGTGCCAATCCGTTTTCATTATAAATCTGCACAACGGCTTGAGAGGTTGTTATACTTGGAGTCTCGTCATAATTATGAACGAAATATTGATATGTACCAGAAAATGTTTGGTAAATAGTCATCGTTTCCGGCCCATAACCAGAGGTGACATCGTGATCAAGTGCTGCAAAAGGTGCCTGAGTGGCATTTCCTTGATTATCATAAAAAATATGATAAAAATTGCCTTCAATCGAAGGTGTATTTAAATGGGAATCAAGGTCGGCAGGTAATGCCGACCAATTCAGAACAAACCTAAGTTGGCCTCCGCTTAACTCAGGAGATAGTGAGATATTCAATGCCAGTGAGCCTTCCTGAGGAATGATCACCTGACTGTTTGAATAGGTATTATATCCTGTTTTTGAACAGGTTACGGTATTAGAGTTTTCTGTTGACTGGTCAAAGAAACTGATAGAAGCTGATGCAACACCGTCGGTTTGGCTTGCACTGAAATTAGCCATCAATTGTCCCAAAGGAATATTTGTAATGGAATAATTACCACTTGCATCGGTTAAAGCGGTTAATCCTGCAACGGTTACCAAAGCACCTTCAACGGGGATTCCGCTTAAAGCATCCGTCACTAAGCCGTTTAAAGTACCAGTGCCACCTGCACCACCAGTAACGCTGATGTATGCGTTTTTGGTTTCGGTGTCAGTAGCTGTGCCATTGTTAACGGTTAAACTAACATTATAAGTTCCGGCGGTTTGGTAGGTGTGAGATGGATTTTGAAGTGTGCTTGTTGCGCCATCACCAAAAGTCCAGTTCCATGAAATAATACTTCTTTCATCCTTCTGTGGTTCTTTCTTTGGCATTTCATTTTTCCCAATTCCTGGCGATAGTTCCTGAATATTATTGTGAATGGTCAATTGACCTGTCGCTCCATTAACATCGCATACATACCAATACCTTCCGGTTCCGGAGGTTGGAACCTGAATGGTCTGCATCAAGCCATTCTGGTTGTAAATCTGCACAACCGCCTGCGATGCTGTTATAGGAGTTGTCCCACCAGTATAATCGTAAATATAAAATTTATAGGTTCCATCAAACATTTGGTAAATTGTCATTGTTTCCGGACCGAAACCATTGGTAACATCGTGGTCGAGTGCGGCATAAGGTGCGGCTGTCGCATTTCCCTGATTCTCATAAAACACATGATAAACCGTTCCTTCAATGGAAGGAGTGTCGAGATGTGAATCCAAATCAGGAGGCAATTCACCCCAATTTAAGACGAATCGCATGGCTGCATCCGTAAGTGTAGGAGTCAATGAAATATTAAGATTTAGCGTTCCTCCTTGTGGGATGATTACTTGATTATTAGAATATGTCACATATCCGGTTTTGGAACAGCTTACTGTATTTGTACCTTCGGTCGATTGATCGTAAAAACTTACGGCGAGGGGAGCGACGCCTGAAGTAGTATTTGAACTGAAAGCAGCATTTATAACGCCGGCTGAAATATTTTCGATGCTATAATTTCCATTCACATCGGTAACATCGGTCAATCCGGCAACAGTTACCAATGCACCTTCGACAGGGATTCCGCTTAAAGCATCCGTCACTAAGCCGTTTAAAGTACCAGTGCCACCTGCACCACCAGTAACGCTGATGTATGCGTTTTTGGTTTCGGTGTCAGTAGCTGTGCCATTGTTAACGGTTAAACTA
>CANNKD010000229.1 GCA_947505205.1 Bacteroidota bacterium
AGCCAATCTGCAAAAACCAATGATTCAGAGAATAAGAATTATATTCAATATGTGAATCCTTTCATTGGGACAAAAAATATGGGACACACTTTTCCAGGAGCTTCTGTGCCATTCGGAATGGTTCAGTTGAGTCCGGAAACCAATTTTGAACCTATGTTTATAGATGGGAAATACAATCCTGATACATATCGGTATTGTTCCGGGTATCAATATGCCGATTCAACGATTTTTGGGTTTAGTCACACCCATTTCAGTGGCACAGGTCATTCAGATCTGGGTGATTTTTTGGTGATGCCAACAATTGGGAAACTCAATCTTGAACCGGGTGAAGTATCAATAAAAGGAAGTGGGTATCATTCCGGTTTCAGCCATGCCAACGAACATGCCGAACCGGCTTATTATGCTGTTTTGTTGGATGACTACCAAATCAAAGCCGAAATGACGGCTACCGAACGTGTTGGTTTTCATCGGTATACATTTCCAAAAACGGACAGTGCCCATATCATTCTCGATTTGATGGCCGGTATTTATCAGCATGCTGATAAAAATATCTGGACTTTTGTGCGTGTTGAAAATGATTCAACGATAACAGGATATCGACAAACGCAGGGTTGGGCTCGCACGAGAACTGTGTATTTTGTAGTGCAGTTTTCGAAAAAATTCACTTCTTACGGGCACCATAAATACAATAAACCTCAGTATAACGGCTTTTATCGAAAGTTCAATGAATCGGAAAATTTTCCAGAAATGGCTGGAAAAGAGCTTCGGGCTTATTTCAATTTCAGCACTGAAGAAAATGAACAGATTTTAGTAAAATGCGCGTTGTCGGGTGTAAGCACCGAAGGAGCCATGAAGAATTTACAAACCGAAATTCCGCATTGGGATTTTGATCAGATAAAAAATGAAAGCCAGGAAAAATGGAACTGTGAATTAGCGAAAATAGAAGTTGAAACTATACTTCCGGAAGAAAAAATTACTTTCTATACAGCACTTTATCACACAATGCTCAGTCCGGTTTTATTTGAAGATGTGGATGGTTCCTACCGTGGATTAGATCAGAATATTCATCAATCGGATGGTTTTATGAATTATACTGTTTTTTCGCTTTGGGATACTTTCAGAGCCTTGCACCCACTCTTTAATCTCATTCAGCCATCCCGAAATGTCGATATGATTAAATCAATGCTGGCACATTACGACCAAAGCGTACATAAAATGTTGCCCGTCTGGAGTCATTATGCAAACGAAAACTGGTGTATGATCGGCTATCATTCTGTTTCTGTCATTGCGGATGCCATGGTGAAAGGAAATATGGGATTCGATACAAAACGAGCTATGCAGGCTGTCGTCAACACTTCAAACTGCATTTATTATGATGGTCTGGGTGAATACATCAGCCGTGGTTATGTTCCGGAAGACCTCAGTTCGAACAGTGTTTCAAAAACCCTTGAATATGCCTACGATGACTGGTGCATTGCTGAAATGGCCAAAATGGAAAGCTATTCAGGTATTTTACAAAAATATGTAAAAAGGGCAGCTTCTTTTGAGAATGTATTCGATCAAAAGTCTGGTTTTATGAAGCCGAAAATGTCTTCTGGTGAATGGAAAAATATTTTTGATCCTTTGGACACACATGGACAAGGATTTATTGAAGGTAATGCCTGGACGTATAGTTTGTTTCTGCTACAGGATATTGATCGTCTGATAGTTATGAAAGGAGGTGACAAGCGGTTTATTGCACATCTTGATTCATTGTTCACTATGAAACTGGATGATAAATATATCGAAAAGAACGAAGACATCACGCGTGACGGATTGATTGGAAATTATGTGCAAGGCAACGAGCCGGGTCATCATATACCCTATTTGTACAACTGGACAAGCAAACCGTGGAAAACACAGGAGCGCGTGAGAATGATCATGAAAACGATGTATGGAAGCAGGGAAGACGGCTTGTGTGGCAATGATGATGCAGGTCAGATGAGTGCCTGGTATGTTTTTAGTGCGCTGGGATTTTATCCCGTTTGTCCGGGATCGGCAGAGTATGCCATTGGAAGCCCGATGATTAAACAAGCTGTTTTGCATTTTGAAAACGGAAACACGCTTCGGATTTTGACAATGAACCAAAGCGATAAAAATATCTATGTTCAAAAAGTTATGCTGAATGGCAAGCTATTGAATCGTAATTATTTGATACATCAGGAGCTTGTTGAAGGCGGTGAACTAAAGTTTTATATGGGAAAATCTCATTAGAAAAAGATTGGTTTTCAAATCGGAATTAGGATAATTTCTAAAGTACTTGAAATTAATTTTATTCAAAATCTATTTTTTCTCAAATTGCAGCTTACATTTGTATCCGACTCCCGGCTAGGACCTCTTCACTACTTGCAATTTACTGAGGAACTAAAACTGCCGAACCGGGAGTTTTTTTAATCTGTCTATGAAAAATCGTTTTCTACCTTATTTCTTTGTCTTTATTCAGTTTTCAAGTCTGGCATTTTTGTTTGCATCTGCACCATTTATTGCCAAACAGACACATTGGATGCTGGTTGAAACTCTCGGGTTTTTCATTGGAATCTTATCTATTTTACAAATGGGAATCGGTAATTTTAAGATAACTCCGATTCCGAAACCTGATGCGAAATTCGTTGCCACCGGTATTTATCAATGGATTCGTCATCCGATGTATTTCTCGCAACTTTTGATGGTTTTGGTGCTGGTGATCGAATATTTTTCATGGATCAGATTTGCTGTTCTGGTTATACTATTCATAAATCTTCTTTTTAAAATGCGGTTCGAGGAGAAGAAATTGGTCACACATTTTCCTGAATATCGTGATTATATGGAAACTTCCTGGCGGTTCCTGCCCTATATTTTCTAAGCAATTCAAGGATTCTTGTATATTATTTTTCACTTTCCACTTTTCACTTTTCATAACCCGCCTGAAAAGAAATTTATTCAAAAATTTGGAGATTAAATAAATTTGTTGATCTTTGGTTCATGATGTCCGGCTTTTGTTGATTTCAAACGTGTGCGGAGAGTGGTTAAAGGGCTATTTTAAATTGTAAAAACAATTCAATAAATAAATATTTTATTAACTAAAACCAAAACAAAAATGATGAAAAAAGTTACTAAATTTCTGCTGTCAGTTGGGTTTTTTCTCGCTGGAGCACCTCTTTTCGCAAGTGAGGCTGACCTGAAGATTCCCGATCTTCACGAAGGGACATTCCCCTTGTTTTTTAATATGAATGCTTATAGTTTGTTGCTGTATGGGTCGTTGGTTATTATCGGCACCTTAGGGATTAGCTTGTATTTAAGGACTCAGATAAAAAATCTTACCGCCCATAAATCGATGCTCGATGTGGCTGATACGATTTATGAAACTTGTAAAACCTATTTGATTCAGCAAGGAAAATTTTTAGCCATATTATTTGGTATCATCGCCGTTGCGATTTCATTTTACTTGTTTAATATTGAACATAGTGGTCAGTTTTCAACCATTGCAATTGTTGCGATGGTATTATTTTTTACTATTGTTGGTATTGGTGGTTCGTATGCCGTGGCATGGTATGGTATTCGTTTGAATACTTATGCAAACGCCCGCACAGCCTTTGCATCTTTGAAAAGTCGCCCGTGGGACGTGGTAAATATTCCATTGCGTGCAGGTATCTCCATCGGGTTATTCCTGATTTCACTCGAATTGGTGATGATGGTTGTAATCCTTTTGTTTGTTCCTCGTGAGATCGTTGGATATTGTTTCCTCGGTTTTGCTCTTGGTGAATCGTTGGGTGCGTCTGCATTGCGTATCGCCGGTGGTATATTCACCAAGATTGCTGATATCGGATCCGATTTAATGAAAATCATCTTTAAGGTAAAAGAAGATGATCCTCGTAACCCTGGCGTTATTGCCGACTGCACAGGTGACAATGCCGGTGACAGTGTTGGACCAACAGCAGATGCTTTCGAAACATATGGTGTTACTGGCGTTGCTTTGATATCATTCATCACATTGGCAATCACAAAAGATCAGTTTGGTGGCGATCAGGCTGCTGCTGAAATGCTTCAGGCAAAATTGATTGTTTGGTTATTTGGAATGCGCTTTTTAATGGATATCTTCTCTGGAATTTCTTATTTCATCAACCAGTTTATTTCTGAACGTAAATATGGAAAACTACTCGAATTCGACTTTGAAGAACCTCTTTCACGATTGATTTGGATTGCTGCCATCACTTGTATCAGTATCAGCTATATCATGAGTTATTTCCTCATTGGCGATTTACCCCACGAACTATGGTGGAAACTGGCAACAATTATTAGTTGCGGAACGCTTGCCGCTGTGTTGATTCCGGAGTTCACGAAAATATTCACCAGTTCGAAATCAGATCACGTGCATGAAATCGTTACCGCTTCGCGCGAAGGTGGTCCATCGTTGACCATTCTTTCAGGTATTGTTGCCGGTAATTTCTCAGCTTACTGGAAAGGTATGCTACTGGTTGGCTTGATGACGATTGCTTATTTTGTGAGCCAAATGCCTGGTATGGAGATGATTCAGTATGCAAGTATATTTGCTTTTGGATTGGTAGCCTTTGGATTTTTATGTATGGGACCTGTAACCAT
>CANNKD010000230.1 GCA_947505205.1 Bacteroidota bacterium
CATCCGAAAACGATATACAAAGCGAAGTCATCAGTGCTTTTTGCGAAGTCCATGCCCATTTGTGCGCCAAGTTTTCGGGCTATCAGATACCTGAATCCTGTTCCCACCGAACTGATACTTTTACCTTTATCGAAAGAGTCGAAATTGGAAAACGCATTACCAATTCCCGTAAAACCTAACAAGGACCATCGCTGATAAATGTTCCAGTTTGCCTCAAACTCCATTACTGTGGTATTGTTATTTTGGTATTTCATCAGTGGAGCACCTCTTAATATTACAATCGGTCTGGCGTAAAATGGTATATCGCCCAATGAATACGTGCTTTCATGTCTTATTCCAAAAATGAGTTTGTTGTTTGCCTTAAGATATCCAATTAATTTGGCTGAAACGCGTCCATACAAAGCATCACTTCCCATCCATTCATCGCTGTAGGTGCCGGATAACTCAATAAAAAAGCCCTGAGAAGGTGTAAAAATATTATTTCTGGAATCAAAGTTCAAGACAAGCGTGGCTTCACTAAGTGTTGAGCTGAATTCAGTACCTTCATATTCAGGCATTTCAACCGGCACTTCGAATGTATTATCTGTATCAAGGAGGAAGTATCGTCCTCCAAGGAAGAAATCCGATTCAGCCAGTCTGAATTTAATCTGCTGGATTAAAATCCACGCATCAAGGTTGAGGTTCACCGATTTGTTATCAAATTCTTCGATAATACCTGATCCATAATATCCGAGGTTTGCTGAAGTACGTATTGCTGCGCCCATATACCGGATTCGATCCTGGTTCCAATAACCAACGTGAAATGCACCGGCTAACCAGGTTCCGTTTTGCGTGCCACCCCCTAAAATCCCGGTCATACTTGGCGGACCTTTTTTTGCAGTATAGGAAGAATGAAAATAAATGGCCGCTCCTGCAGCGCCATATCCGACGGCTGGTTCGGTGATGACTGTCGGTACGATCAGAAGTCCCTTTTTATTTAACAGAAAATCACTGATATCGAATGCGTTATCGAGGCTGTCGCGAAATATGTCAAGTGGTTTACTTTCTTTTTGGGCATACGTTTCCACGGCGACAAAAAGGGAAAAAAGTAACAACAAATGATATTTTGCTTTCATGAATTATACGATGCTTGATTATTGTATATGATTCATTTACAATAGCATAATTTCGTCCGATGAAACTCCTGAAGAGTTCAAAGATATTTGTAAAACTAAAAAATTAACTACCTTCTTCCGCCACTACGACCACCACCGCTTCGTCCACTTCTGCCAGAAGAACCAGTTGATGGATGTGAGCTACCGGAACTTTTTGATGATTTACTTGGTGAGGCCGATGAATTTGTCGGCTTTGTTGATGGTGAAGCCGATGTTTTGTTGCCACCGGTATTGCCAGAATTCACACTGTTATTGCTTGCTTTATTGCTTGTATTTGCGCTGTTATTGTTAGTTTTACTACTGGCATTCGCACTGTTATTACCTGTTTTATTTTTGGTATTAGCACTATTGTTGCCTGTTTTATTGTTAGTATTTGCGTTGTTAGTACTAGCTTTATTACCGGAATTCCCATTATAATTATTGTTCGCATTATTATGGTTCACGGTATTGGACGAGTTTCGGGATTTATTGTAATTATTATAATTATTCGTATTATGAACTACCACAGTAGTATTATTATAGCCACCATGATAACCGCTATGGTAATAATAATTATTATGATGATAAACACTTACAGCCACGACCGCAAATGCGGTGTAATATGGTGGTGGATATACAGGCGGATAATAGGGCACATATACAGGCGAATATACATATTGCACGATTGGTGCCGATTCAACAACTACTACGGTTGTGGGTGTCTGAGCAGTAGTGATTGCAGCAGCGGTGGTTGTCGGAACAGTAGTGGTTACAGGATCTGCGCCTGAATACCCCGGATTGGCCGTAACTACAGGAGTAGCCGGTTTTGGCTCAATAATATAATCTTTACCATACAAATCTTTGTCGCCGACTATCTGCATAGTTACCTTGTCATTTTTATCTTTTGAAACCAAGATGACGGCAACATCTTGTTTTTCTTTTTCGGTTACGTCAACCTGAAGGATGAATGTAAAATCTTTGTCATTTTGTTTTGTCTCAACCTTAATAAAATCGACTTTCTTATCCAGGTTTAGATCCAGGTTATTGACTCCTGTTTTTTCTGTATTTAAGGTCTTTTCAAATTCTTCAATTGTCTTTGACTTCTGAAAAAGTTCCAATACGGCATAAAGATCCAGGTTATCTCCCGGTAAACCTAATGATGTCGTATCGCTGTCTGCTTGCGAAATCGCAGGCAAACACCAAAAACCTGAAACGAATAATGCGATGAATAAAAAAATAGTTTTCATATAACATGATTTTAAGTCCATCTTTTTTGATGGAAAAGTTTGGCAAAAATACTCAATAAAATGGACTGCTATTTGCAAAATCCGTTTTTAAGGTATCTTTGATAGTTAAAAAATGTCGCCTTATTCGTGTAAAGAAACTGTAAATCAGTAGTATAATTCTATATTAAAGAATGTTTGAGTATAATATCATTTTATAACATCTTAAAAACAGATTTTGACAAGCTATTATCGAACAATATGCAGGAACTAAAAAAAGAGTGCAAAAATTGCAATACACATTTTGAAGGCAACTATTGCTTTAATTGCGGGCAGGAAGCAGATGAAAAAAGATTTACAATTAAAAATCTGCCGGGAGAGTTTTTACATGGGTTTTTTCATGTTCATGGCGGATTAATCTTTACCATAAAGGAACTTTTTATGCGTCCGGGTGAAATGCTTCGCGGATACATCCATGGGAAGCGTGTAGATTATTTTAATCCATTCACTTATCTGGTGCTAATCAGTCTGTTGGGCGGATTTATGTTCACTTACTCAGGCTTTGGCGAAAACATTAGAGATAATATTTTGGCCACTGGAGAAACAATTAATTTTACGCGTAAACACTTTAGCTACAGAATGTTATTGATGGTTCCGAGTTATGCTTTCATGTGTTGGATTCTGTTCAGATCAGCAAAGTACAACCTCGCTGAACATTTGATTATTAATACATTTTTGATAAGTCAAACGATTGTTTTTAGTTTGGTATGGCTGGTTGTTTTTAGTATTTTGAAACCAAAAAACATGAATTTTATCATCATCTATATCAGCACCTTTCTAACAATCATCTTGTATCAGGTGATTGTTTTATTTGCCTTGTTTAACAAAGGAAATAGCGCCATGCGACTACTAAAGTCGATAATTGCCGTACTGGCCGGACTGGGACTGAGTTTTGTAGTAATGAATACATTGGCTAACTTCCTTCAATAAAACTTACCGATTTTATTCTGCTACATCGGTGACTGCACTACCGTATAACCAAGCTTTGTTACGATATCACCGGCATAGGTATTTACGAGATGGTAAGTTTCGGGATCAATGCTATATGGTTTTCTTTCGTCGGGATGATTGTTTTCAAAATAGGAAGTCATGTACGGAAGAGCCTTTTCAAAGCCTTCTATCCCGAATCGATCGTAAACATCTCTAATCATTTCAATGGGTTGTTTTTTGAAGTCTTCATATTTTATCTCAATCAGATTTTGAGGAGTGATGCTGGTCTTAATGCGTAAATACTCATCGATAGCTTCTTTATAAAGTTGTATAAAAAATGAACGTGGGATTCCTTCATCAAGATGTTGTAGCTCCGAACCCGGAAGAATCGCATTTGCAAACCTATACAGTGATTCTACAACAGGATATGGATTTCGGTAAATGAAAATAAACTTTGCGTCCGGAAAAAGTTCTGTCAGCGTTTTCACCCTGAAAATATTGCATGGATTTTTTGAAAAATATCGCTTTCCACCGGTACTGAGCATTGCTTTGTTGATAAGCGATATGTAGTTCGATTTCCATCTTTTTTGCTCATTTTCAGTAAGTTGTTCAAGATAAAGTTCCTTGGCGTAAATATCTTTATAATCTTTTGGGAAATAAAACATTTTGTATAAACTCTTTGGTTGAAGGCTCATCATGGCAAAATCTTCTTCCTGCGGAAAATCCATATCCATAGCATAACCATCGAATGGTCGTTTTTTTGGTAAGATGTTGTTTACAAATGATTTTAACCATTTGTTCTGGCTTAACACAAGATTTGGAAACACGCCGTGGAAAGTAGTCACATAGCTTGCCTGCGGATCCTGACAAAGTAAACTGTGTAACATGGTTGTGCCGCTCCTCCAAAAGCCGATAATGAAGACTGGCTGTTCGTTAATGTGTATTTTACGAAGCTTTTTAGAATATATTAATTTCTCGGCAAGGTTAAAGAATTCAAAAATAATTGAAACCAGAAAAGTCAGCATAAACTTGGGATAATAACGCAAATCGATGTGATACCCCTTGATGACCCTAAGTATATTTGCAGGCGTACTGCCGATTAAAATTGAGACAGGAAATTTGAACGGTCGTTTTTTTGAATCCATTTTGAAATTTTTCATGTGGCTTTGTGGGAAAATAAAACAAATTAGAAAAAAATGCAAAAGTAGAATATTCAATAGATCATTTTAATCGTAATAGTCAGATTACTGTCTA
>CANNKD010000231.1 GCA_947505205.1 Bacteroidota bacterium
CCGTTATTTCACCAAAGTGAAAACGCATTGGCAAATAGCCCCAGAAGTACAGAAAATGGTTCATTTTAAGCAACTTAACCTGGCTGAGGACAGCTATCCATCGGCACAATCAGAAACTTCTTACCAGGATATCATCTTTTGTCGCAATGTACTGATGTATTTTTCGAATGATCTGATCCAATCGATAGGAATTAAGTTTTACGAAGCACTCAATCCGAATGGATGGCTCATAACCACTGCTGTTGAAGTAAATGACGAATTTTTTTCAACTTTTGCCCGGATTCAGGTTGAAAACAGTATCCTCTACCAAAAATCGGAGAAAAAAGTAAGAATTTACAACAGATGGCCAGAACCAAATCCGGACAACAAAACGGGCAAAAAGGAGCCTGTTAAACAAAAACCACATATAAAAAATCCGGTTCTACATAAGCATATTTACGAACACCAAAAAAAAGAGACGCAACACATCAAAAAACCTCTGGATGAGGCCAATGCCTACTTCAAAAAAGGACTTTATCAAATGTGTGCAGATTTGTGTTCCCGTGAAATCAGTTTCAATGTGGATAAAATACCTTGGTTGGTTCTCTTGGTTCAAGCGTATGCCAACCTCGGTAAACATGAAGATGCATTGAGTTGGGGCGCTCAATTGCTTAAATTAGACAGCTTGAATGTTGAAAATTATTATATGCTGGCATCCATCTATGCTGCAGACAAGGCTTTCGCCGATGCTGAGTCACTCCTGAAACGCGGTTTATACCTCGATCAAACACATATTCTTTCACAACTTTTGATAGGAAATGTGTATCTTCGTCTAGGAAATCAGATGGTTGCCGCCCGACATTTTAGCAATGTTAGGAAATTATTAGCACCTTTGGATGAAAATATCCTACTGGAAGGATCTGATGGATTGACTGTGGGAAGCATTTTGGAAATGGTTACTGCATTAACTTAAGAAAACTTACATGAAATCTGACAACAAAATATTAAAAGAAAGAGCCAGGCAACTTGCAATAAAGAACGAGATGAATCTTGAAGACCAGACAAATAATCTTCATGTGGTTGAGTTTTTTTTAGCACCTGAACATTATGGCATCGAAAGCTATTTGATCAGTGAAGTGCTGCTCCTGAAGGAACTTACCGCAATACCAGGTGCTCCTGCTTTTGTTGCCGGAGTGACTAACGTCCGGGGGAAAATTATTTCGATAATCAATTTAAAAACTTTCCTCGGAATGGTTACCAAAGGGATCACAGACCTAAATAAAACCATTATTCTGCAACACAATGGGATGGAATTCGGCATTATTGCTGATGCCATTGAAGGAACAAATAACATCTCGGAACAATCGCTCAGTACAGCACCTGCAACACTGCATGGGAAAGGTGCGTCTTTCGTAAAAGGCCTAACAAAGAATGGAACAATTATTCTCGATGGAGTTCGATTGCTTACCGAAACATCAATATTAGTAAATCAAAAAAAATAATAAATATCTAAATATCAGGAGGATAAACAATGGGATTTCTTTCAAATTTTTCTACTAAAGCCAAACTATTTATCGGAACGGGAATGATTCTCTTGTCGATTATCGCCATCATTGTTGTTACATTCACTAACATGAAGAGTGTGAATACTACAGAAGAGAATATTATTAAATCGTATGAAATAACCAAAAGACTGATTCAGATTCGTTCGGATGAAAACAGAATGCGGACCTTGATGACCGAAATGATCATCTATAGAGATCCCATCAAACAAAACGAACTTAAAAGGTCTGTTTTGGAGAAAGCTGCTATGGTGCCTGTTTTTATGACTGAGATTAAGACCTTATTGGACGAACTGGGTGAACATTTGCAACCATATTATGAAATGGAGAAAAACCTGACTGCCTATAGCGAAATCCGAAGCCAACAACTGGAACTGTTAAAATCTGGTAAAATAGATGAAGCGATAACCTTTGTTAGTCAAATTGTTGATCCGAAGTGGAATGAAACAAGAGATCGGATTTACGATTTACAAAACGAACAGGAAAGTTACACAAAAGACCAACTTGCCATTGCTGCAAAAGCATCAAATAATGAAACTATGACATTGATTATCATGGGAATAATTGTAATGATTCTTTGTCTGATTTTACTTTTCTGGATGTTTAAAATGCTGAATATTATTTTCTCGGAAATAAGCAACGGCGTCTCAATTTTAGGCACATCAGCAGCCGAAATACTCACCACAGTTACCGAAGTTTCAACAGGAGCTTCAGAAACAGCCACTGCCGTTTCTGAAACGACTGTAACAATGGAAGAAATACGCCAGACCGCACTGATGGCAACCCAAAAAGCGCAGGCAGTACTTGAAAACACACGCCGGGCATCAGAAGCTGCCGAAAACGGAAAAGATGCTGTTAACCAGACCATTGCAGGAATGAACCGTATTCATGATCAAATGAAAGTGATTTCGGATAGCGTGATTAAACTTTCAGAACAAAATCGTTCCGTTGGCGAAATAACCACCTCGGTCAATGATATTGCCGATCAGTCGAATTTGTTAGCTGTAAACGCCGCTATTGAAGCAGCAAAAGCAGGTGAACATGGTCGAGGTTTTACAGTTGTTGCACAGGAAATTAGAAGCCTTGCCGAACAATCGAAAAAATCAACTGCTCAGGTCAAGGAAATTCTAAATGAGATTCAAAAAGGAATGAACAAAACTGTGATGGCAACCGACCAGGGAACCATTGCCGTTGAAAATGGCAGCATATTGGCTAGCCAGAGCGGTGAAATGATTGATATTCTGGCTGATACTGTGAATGACGCCGCACAGTCAGTAATACAGATTTCAACGTCGAGCCAGCAACAAATGTCAGGTATGGATCAGATCGTTCCAGCCATGGAGAATATCAAACAGGCCAGCGAACAAAATGTTATCGGAGTGAGACAAACACAAACCGCTGCACAGAACCTAAACGTTTTAGGACAAAATTTAAAAGCAATAATTGAAAAATATAAAATTTAAAAACAATTAGTTATGAATTTCAATAACATTAAAATTGGGAACAAGCTCATCATTGGTTTCTCCGGGGTATTATTGGTTGCAATCATCATAGGCTATATTGGCTACAAAGGAATGCACGTTATACAAGCGTATCAGGACGAAATTTCTGAAGTAAGGTTACCGAGTATTTATGCATTACATGTTATCCATGAGGCACAGACAGATGTTAATGCCGCTGAGAATGCACTATTAGCTGCCAATATATCACTTGAATTGCAACGTAACACATACGCTCGTTTGTCAGCTGCAAAAGCACGCGCCGATGAAGCCCGGAAAATTTATGAACCTTTGCCTCAAACAGCTGAAGAAGCAATCGTTTGGAAAGATTTTGTGAAGGCTTGGGATGAATGGTGGAAGCATCACGAAAACTTTGTGGAGCTGTCTAAAAAATATAACGCCCAAAAAACCGATCAGGCTTATGATGCTATGAGCGATTATGCTTTGATAACAATAGCAGAACCATTTAAAAAGGCTGATATTTTATTGAATCAGTTAATTTCAATAAATAATGAAGACGCAGAAAATTCAGATAAACTGGCGGAAGAAAGTAGTAATTCCGCAGTTTCGCTGTTACTCCTCGCAATTTTTCTGGGTGTTATTCTATCCATCATTTTAGGAGTAATTATCGCCAGAGCCATAACCAGGCCGCTTGCCAAAGGCGTAAAATTAGCCGAAGCTGTTGCATTAGGCGATTTGACCATCGTCATAGACATCGACCAAAAAGATGAAATCGGTCAACTAGCCACCGCACTGAAAAATATGGTCGAAAAACTAAAAATAATAACTTCTGAAATAAGCAATGGGGTAACCGTTTTGGGCACCTCAGCAGCCGAAATTCTCACCACAGTAACCGAAGTTTCAACAGGTGCAACAGAAACAGCAACCGCCGTTTCGGAAACAACTGTTACAATGGAGGAAATACGTCAGACGGCTTTGATGGCAACACAAAAGGCTCAGGCAGTACTCGAAAATACACGCCGAGCTGCCGAAGCCGCTGAAAATGGAAAAGAAGCAGTTCAGCAAACTATTGAAGGTATGAACCGAATCAATGGACAAATGAAAGTGATTTCGGATAGCGTTATCAAACTTTCGGAACAGAACCGATCAGTGGGCGAAATAACTGCTTCGGTCAATGATATTGCCGATCAATCGAATCTTTTGGCGGTAAACGCTGCAATAGAAGCAGCCAAAGCCGGTGAACATGGCCGCGGATTCACCATTGTTGCGCAAGAGATCAGAAGTCTTGCAGAACAATCGAAGAAAGCAACGGCACAGGTTAAAGAGATACTGAACGAGATTCAAAAAGGAATGAATAAAACCGTTATTGCAACCGAACAGGGAACCATTGCAGTGGAAAATGGAAGTGTTTTAGCCAGACAAAGTGGCGAAATGATCGATATCCTTGCCGAAACGGTGAATGACGCAGCCCAATCTGTAATCCAGATTTCAACTTCTAGCCAGCAGCAAATGGCCGGTATGGATCAGATTGTTCCTGCCATGGAAAACATCAAACAAGCAAGCGAACAGAATGTC
>CANNKD010000232.1 GCA_947505205.1 Bacteroidota bacterium
AAAGTATGTGATTGCCCGTCAACTTTTAAAATCAGGAACCTCAATAGGAGCGAATATCCGTGAAGCCCAGAATGCCGAAAACAAAGCTGATTTCATTCATAAAATGAAAATCGCCGCAAAAGAAGCCGATGAAACAGTTTATTGGTTGATCTTGTGTAAACTTTCTGAAAACTATCCTTATGATGAATCACTCCATCAAAATTTGGTGGAATTGATTATGATACTATCGAAAATAATCAGTACATCCAAATTATAAGTACCTCATTTTCAAATTTTTAAATTGCTTCATTTTCAAATTATACTAAAATGCCTTCACCAAAAAAATTAAAATTCCTCGACCGTTATTTAACCCTCTGGATTTTCCTGGCCATGTTTGTCGGGGTATTCTCGGGATATTTATTTCCATCAATCGCTCAGTTTTGGGAATCATTGAAATCATCGCCAGAAAGTACCACCAACATTCCCATTGCTATTGGCCTCATCCTGATGATGTATCCACCTCTGGCTAAGGTGAAATACGAAGAGCTGGGCGATGTGTTTAGCAACTGGAAGGTACTGAGCCTTTCGCTGGTTCAAAACTGGATTGTTGGTCCGGTATTGATGTTTGCACTTGCCATTTTGCTTTTCAAATTTTTTCCGGGCGAAAATAATTCCAATCTTCCTTATGTGTATGGGATCATTATGATTGGATTGGCGCGTTGCATTGCCATGGTGATTGTGTGGAACGATCTGGCAAAAGGCGACACACAATATGCTGCCGGACTGGTTGCTTTCAATAGTATTTTTCAGGTTCTATTCTTTTCGGTGTATGCATATTTCTTCATTGCCATCGCGCCTGCATGGTTCAATATTCCAACCAGCGATGCTGTCGAAAATATTACCATTGGTCAGATCGCCGAAAGCGTATTCATCTATCTTGGGATACCATTTATAGCAGGATTTCTGACCCGTTTTATCCTGATTCGTGTAAAAAGTAAGGTGTGGTATCACACAAAATTTATTCCGAAAATAAGTCCGCTGACATTGATTGCACTTCTTTTTACGATCATCGTAATGTTCTCACTTAAAGGTGAATATATTGTAAAAATTCCGCTTGATGTCGTGCTTATTGCTATCCCGTTGCTCATTTATTTCGTGGTGATGTTTGTTCTGTCGTTCTTCATGAGTAAAAAGGTTGGGGCAACTTACGAGCAATCGGTTACGCTTTCGTTTACCTCAGCAAGCAACAATTTTGAACTTGCCATTGCGGTGGCCATCGCTATTTTTGGGATGAATTCGGGCGAAGCTTTTGCTGCTGTGATTGGTCCGCTTGTGGAGGTGCCAGTGATGATTGCCCTGGTGAATGTGGCCTTTTATTTTAAACGCAAATACTTTCAGATAAGTTAAACTTTCATTGTTGTTTCGATGAAAATCAAAATTATTCATTTCGGAGCAAAAGAGGCTTTCGAGAAGCTTGCAAAACGTGAAGCTGTTTTGTTGGATATCCGCATGGAATATTTATACGCTTTCAAACAGTTTGATGTGCCATGCAGTGCGCATATCCTATTTGAAAACCTTACAGAAAGTGTGGATGAATTACCAAAAGATTTGTTCTTTATTTGTGCCGATTCAAGCGGAATCAATAGTAAAAATGCAGCTCAAATATTAATCAATCATGGCTTTGAATCTGTTGGCAACCTTGCCGGCGGTATGGTCGATTGGGAAAGGGCCGGGATGCCTGTGGGAGTGAATCTCACTGAATCGTTAACTGGTTCGTGCATGTGCCAGTTAAAAAAGAGAAGTAAATTATAAATCCTACGGTATTGCCGACTTTTGTAAATTTGCAGTTCAAATTAAAAAACTGAATGGCCGATAAGGATACTATTCCACCTGAAGAAAAGACGATGTCGTTTTGGAGTCATCTGGAAGAACTTCGCAATATGCTCATCCGTAGTGCTGTTGCAATACTGTTACTAAGCATTATTGCTTTTGTTTTCAGCAGATTCATCTTCGACAATATTGTGTTGGCTCCCACGAAACCCGATTTTGTCACCAACCGGTTTTTGTGCTGGATGGGCGAGTATTTGAATTTGCAGGGAATGTGTATGGATAGTGCCGGCATGAAAATCATCAATATCAATATGTCGGGTCAGTTTATGATCGATATGAATATTTCCTTTATTTCTGGACTTTTTGTTGCTTTTCCATTTGTGTTAACACAGATCTGGCGTTTCATCAGACCGGCTTTGCATGCCACCGAAGCACGACTTTCGGCTTGGATGGTGATAGCAAGTACGTTTTTATTTTTTTTAGGAGCTATGTTTAGCTTCTATCTGATTATCCCGATGACAATCAATTTCTTTAGCGGCTATCAGGTGAGCGAATTGGTTACTAACCAGATTTCGTTAAGCTCATATATTTCCACTTTTGTATCGGTAAACTTTGGTATCGGATTGGTATTTGAGCTACCGATTCTTATTTTTTTCTTGACAAAAATCGGTATTGTTACGCCCGATTTTATGAAAAAAACACGTAAATATGCCTTAATTATTTTGTTAATCATAGCGGCTGTGATTACCCCACCTGATGTTTTCAGCCAGATTTTAGTTACCATTCCTCTGGTTGCCTTATACGAAGTGAGTATTCTCGTTTCGAGCAGGGTGTATAAGAAGATGCAGCTGAAATAAGTTTTCCGTTCAGAAACTTTTATTGGCAACCCCCATAGCAAGCTGGCAATCATGAACATTCAGAGTATGAAAATTTATTTAGCAACTTTCGTTCTACTGAGCGTTGTGATATTTTCCTGTAAAAAGGAGCCGCAAAAACCTCATGTTGAGCATACTTATGATACCATTATGCCGCATGCATATTTTCCTGTATATCCTCATTCGTGGTGGAAGTATGAAGTAAATGGATCTGAAATAACGACTTCAGCAGTCAGCAATGTATATCAGCTTCATGCTTACAGAATCTCCGAAAATTATAGTTGGGTACAGCCAATATACTCCGATACAGTGTATGTTCCCTATCTTGATGCTGATCCGATATACGGATATGATAAAATTGAATGGGTTCAGCCTCCTTTAGGAGATTATTATCGGAAGTGGCCCATTTTATCAGAAACGGTTGGGTTCACATTTGAACGTAAATGGGAGGATAAGCGGTTTGGTGATTTTACTGAGAAAGTTGAAGTTAAAAATAAGATATTCAACGGTATAGACACAGTATTGATTCTTGAAGGACATTGGGTTTATGGTCCAAATGTGGCGAATAAAAGTTATCAGGAGTTTACCAAAGGTATCGGTCTAACCTGTGAATTAATCATTGACACGGTTAATTTGGATACAATTTATCGTAAAAAATTAATAGACTATATTGTGAATGATTAATATTGCCAATGATGCATAAAATCCTGTAAGAATTAATCGAAATCAGCCGCATGACATAGAACTAATGGGCTGTCAAATCAAAAAGCCTGAAGCCAGCTGATAAAACTGTTCTGGTGCTTCGGCATGAACCCAATGCGATGCACCTTCTATGGTGAAGATTTCGGCTCGATGGAAATTTGCGCGAATAGTTGCATAATCTTCAGGCAAAATATAATCCGAAGCGCCACCGCGCACAAAAAGCGTTGGTTTGCTGAATAAAATGCTCGTTTCGATGGCATCAAACATTTCGCCAAGGTTGCGTGCGATTCCATCGAGGTTGATGCGCCAGTCTAAGGTGGTTTTGTCTTTCCAATACAAATTTTTCATCACAAACTGTCTGATCCGCTCCGATTCGATGCGTTGCGCCAGCAAGGTTTCAACTTCACCACGCGAACGAACTGTTTTAAAATCAATAGATTGCAAGGCGTCAATAATACTTTTGTGGTGCGGCCTTGCTCCGTAGGCCTTTAAACCCATATCAACCACAAGCAGTTTCGAAACATGAAGTTGGTTTTCAAGGGTGAAACGCATGGCAACTTTTCCACCCATGCTGTGACCAACCAAATAAACATTGGTAAGTTCGAGTTTCTCAATCAAATCGTATAAATCATCGGTGAGGGCAAGGTAGTTGAAGTTATCGGAATGTGGCGAATGTCCATGGTTTCGCTGATCGGGAATAATGACATCGAAACCTTCATCAGCAATGCGCCGGCCAAACGTAACCCAATTATCCGAAATACCAAAAAGCCCATGCAAAATAATCAGTGGCTGATTGCCTTCAATTCCATAACGGCGGTAAAATAAATCCATAAATTTATTCGCGTAAGGATGGCAAAATTACCACTTATTGTTAAGAAACAGGAAAAGGTTGTTATTGAATACTTTTCAAAAATTGTGCAGCGGTCAAAGCCGGCAATTTAGCTTTCTGATAATCTTTTAGGTTTCGGGTTATGATCGCATCGGCACCATTTTCGAGCGCAGTATAATATTGCAAGGCGTCTTCGTAATCCTTAAAGTCATTGTCATTAAGTGATAATCCAACAATTTTTTCATCAAGACTTAGCACCTGAACGATTAGTTTTAATTTTCGGAGTATTATTTTCGCTTCTTCAGGTTTCATTTCATGAAGCAGAATGTAATTTGTATT
>CANNKD010000233.1 GCA_947505205.1 Bacteroidota bacterium
CATTTCTCGAACTATGAACAATCTGAATATCAATAACATCTGACAATAAACTTTGAATTCCATCGCACATTATAGGGTGTTCATCCACCAAAGCCACTTTTATCTTATCCATGCTTTTAAAACCGTATTGTAGTGGACAAACTTACAAAAAAAAGGCTTCATTTCTACTTTCCATTGCTGTTTTGGATCAAAAAACAGTCATTCAAATTATCTTAATTTATTGTCGAAGAAAACCCCAACAGATCACCTTTAATATCAAACTTATAATCAAAATAATTACCTTTGTTGGGACAGTAAATTACCTATAAATGATGTCAGGCAAAGACCCGGAAAGCAGATATGAACGCCTTAGGGCAGAGAATCTTGAGCGTTTAAAAGAGCTTTCGACGCTCAATCGCACAACGCAAATCATCCGCGAAAATAAGTCGATCGAAGAAACGCTTAAACATATATCAATGATCTTGCCCGATGGATGGCAATATCCCGCATTCACTGGCGCACGCATCATGTTTGATGAAGATTATTTTTTTTCACCAAATTTTGCACTTTCACCATGGCTCCAAAAACAGGAATTTGAAACCATCGACGGCAAAAAAGGCTTCATCGAAATAAACTATACAAAAGAATTTCCGGCATGTGACGAAGGTCCTTTTTTGGAAGAAGAGCGAGATTTACTCTTGAACCTTTCAAATTTAATCAGCGGCTACCTCAATGGTCTCAAAGGTAAAAGCATTATTGGTGAAGGTCCGGCTAAACGCAAGGCTGAATACCCAACCTGCGATGTTGAACCACCAAAATACAGCCGGCAGCTTCTTCAGAATTTCTTGAATAAAAACAACTCTGATCGAGATGTTTACCATGATCTGATGAATTTCAAAGTAAAGGAAATTTTACTCGTCTCAAATTTGTATGACGCCTATTCTATTGAACGTGAAGGTCGTTTTTCGGAACATGTTTTAGGGCATTATCACCAGCTGAATCTAACCTCTGTACCGCGTATCACTGGAGTTACCACCTCATCTGAGGCATTCGAAATGTTACGTTCAAGGCATTTCGACCTCATTATTTTCATGGTCAGTGTTGACAAGAAAACACCGATTGACTTAAGTAAACGTATCAAAAAGGAGTTCCCATACATACCCATTTTCTTCTTATTGAATAACAATGCTGAAATTGCCTATTTCAGTAATATCGTCCGATCGAATTCATCCATCGACCGAATCTTTGCGTGGAATGGTGATTCGAACGTTTTCTTTTCGATGATTAAAATGGTTGAAGACCGGATTAATGTATTAAATGATACGAAAGTCGGGCTCGTGAGGGTGATTTTGCTGGTTGAGGATTCACCCAAATATTATTCACGATACTTGCCGATTCTTTATAAGATTGTGATGGAACAAACACGTCGGATTATTGATGATGTTACCACCGATGAATTGTATAAGCTACTGAGGATGAGGGCTCGTCCGAAGATTTTGTTAGCCAGCTCTTACGAAGAAGCATGCAAAATACTTGTAGAATTTAAAGAATATATGCTTTGTCTGATCACCGATGTCAGGTTTGACAGAAATCAAAAAAAGGACGATAATGCCGGCGTGAGTCTGGTCGAATTTTCAAAACGGCTGATTCCTGAATTACCTACCATCATCCAATCATCTGATCCACTGAATGTTAAAATTGCCTACAAATATAAATCCACCTTCATCGATAAAAACAGCGAGACGCTTTCTCAGGATTTTCAAAGTTTCATAACCCATTACCTCGGTTTCGGAAACTTCATTTATCGCGACCGGTATGGAAAACAGATTGCTCAGGCTAATACATTAAAGGAATTCGAAGCCAATTTACAAACCATTCCTGCCGAATCATTGATTTACCATGCCAAACGAAATCATTTCTCGCTCTGGCTAATGGCACGTGGCGAAATTCGTGTTGCAAAAATCATCAATCCAAAGAAAGTTTCCGATTTCGATAGTGCCGAAAAGCTACGTAAAGAATTGATAACCATGATTCAACAGTTCAGAAATGAACAAAATGTTGGTAAAATAATCCCCTTTGAAGAACAAGCCATCATCGATGAAAAAAACATTGTGAGTCTGGCAGATGGCTCTCTGGGAGGAAAAGGCCGCGGTTTGGCTTTCATTAACTCACTGATACATAATTACGACTTTTCTGAACATATACCGGATATCAACATTCGCACTCCAAAAACATCTGTCATTGGAACGGAGGAATTTCAGCTCTTTCTGGAAAGAAATAATTTACATAATCTGATCGTAAAAGAAACGAATTACGATACCATCAAAAAGGTATTTGTGGATGGAAAACTCACATCCACCTTAGCCAAACGGCTCAGAACATTACTTCAAATGATTGAAAAACCATTAGCCGTGCGTTCTTCAGGTTTGTTTGAAGACAGTCTTTCGCAGCCTTTTGCAGGTATTTTCGAAACCTATATCCTGCCAAACAACCATCCGGATATTGACGAACGTCTCAAACAATTGATGGATGCCATAAAACTCGTGTTTGCTTCCGTTTATTCCGATGTTGCACGTGGGTATGTGAAGGCTATCAACTATATGATTGAAGAAGAAAAGATGGCCGTTGTGATTCAGGAACTCGTTGGAAAACAATATGATAATTATTATTATCCGCATGTGAGCGGCGTGGCACAATCGTATAATTATTATCCTTTCGGGCACATGAAGCCAGAAGAAGGCTTTGCCATTACGGCACTCGGGCTTGGCAAATATGTTGTGGAAGGGAACAAAGCCTATCGTTTCTCACCAAAATATCCCAATATCGATATCAATTCGCCAAAAGATCAATATAAAAATTCACAAGTTGACTTTTTGGCTGTGGATTTAAATCGCACTTCGCCTAATTTACTGGAGGGTGATATGGCCGGTTTGACCTCATTAGACATCAACGAAGCTGAGCTGCACGGCACCCTGCGACACTGCGCATCCGTTTATAACCCGGATAATAATTCGATTTACCCCGGAATAAGTAAACAGGGGCCGCGCATCATCAATTTTGCCAACATACTGAAATACAATTACACACCTCTGGCACAAACCCTCGAAGTGGTCCTCGATGTGGTGAAGGAAGCCCTGGGAACAGCCGTCGAAATTGAGTTTGCACTCGATCTGGATCGTGATGCCGAGGGTAAATGTTCGTTCTATCTGTTGCAAATCAAGCCTTTGATTGGCAGTGCCGAAGATTATACGGTGGAGATGGACAAAATTAAAAAAGAAAACATTCTGCTTTTTTCGGAAAAGTGCATGGGAAATGGTTTAATAAAAAATATTCGCGATGTGGTTTTTGTGGATAAGGAACGTTTCGACAAACGATTTACCGAGGAAATGGCTGCTGAAATAAGCAAACTGAATGATGAATTTGCTGCCAAGAAAACTCCATATTTACTCATTGGACCTGGCCGATGGGGCACACGCGACAAATGGATCGGCATTCCGGTAAACTGGCCACAAATAAGTCAGGCCAAGGTGATTGTGGAAACAAGTCTGGAGGATTTTCCGTTGGATGCTTCGTCAGGATCACACTTCTTCCATAATGTTACTTCTATGAATGTGGGTTATTTTACCGTACAACCTGAGCTTTCGCATAGTTATATCAACTGGGAAATACTGAACAAACAAGAGCTAATCGCCGACAAACGTTTCTTTAAACATGTTCGCTTTATTGAGCCAATAGCAGTGCGCATGGACGGAAAGAAAAGGATTTCGGTGATAACCACGAATGATGAGGCGGAGGAAGTTTTCTAATTTGAAAATGTGGCAATTTGAAAATTTGAAAATGTGACAATTTGGTAATTTGAAAATGTGACAATTTGGTAATTTGAAAATGTGCTAATTTGAAAATTTGAAAATTCGGTAATTTGGCAATGAGTAAAGCTTTGTAATTCTTTGCGAGTCCTTTGTGCTTATTTGTGCTAATTTGTGTAACAGCTTTTCCACTGTCAATTGTTTGTCTTCTCTGCACGAAAGCAGTAAAACCCCCGGGATTTAATGCTTTTAACCACCAAAAGATTTGATCGGATAGAAAGTTTGCTGATAATTTGGATTTCTGAAATAATTAACTTACATTTGGTATGTTGTAACAACAAAGTAATTTGTAAAAAGCAGACAAATATCATGCATACTATCTGATTTCAATGGTGAAAGACCGTAAAATGCACTGATTTTGTTTGTGTTGGAGCTTGTTTTGCTGATTTATACATATCAATTTGACTGCAAAATATCCACCACGATATATGATAGCCATTCGCTAACTTTAAGTTGTATTATCATGAATGACAACGAAAAAACCAAAGAACAACTCATAACGGAGTTACAGCAATTGCGGCACGAGATAGATTCGTTGCATGCCGCATCAAAAGAATATGCTAGCCAATTAGTTAATGCTTTTCAGGAAATTTTTTTGCTGAATGAAGAAAAAGGGAAGCGTGCAGCCGAATTAATCATTGCAAATTTAGAGCTTAAGTTTGAGACCGAAGAGAAAGCAAAGCGTGCA
>CANNKD010000234.1 GCA_947505205.1 Bacteroidota bacterium
GAAGCTGAGGTAAATGCAGAAATGCTCAAAGCTGCAACCGAAAAACGCAAACAGTACTTTTTTAAACACAGGTTAGCCAATGGCAAGGTTTGCGAAGTTGAGGTATATTCGGGCCCAATTCAATTTGGTAACATAACATTACTCTTTTCGGTTATTCATGATATAACCGACCGGAAAATCGCTGAAGAAAAACTCCAGATAAGCGAAGAAAAATACCGCAATATTTTTGAAACGATGCTAGATGCCTATTACGAGGCTGGTTTAGATGGAAAAATAATAGACATTAGCCCATCCATTGAAATCATCTCAAAAGGACAATACACGCGTGATGAACTGATTGGCAAGCATCTTAATGAAATTTATTTTGATTTTGCTGATAGGGATGCTTTTTTCTCGGAATTATTTAAATATGGGAAAGTTATCGATTACGAACTTGCATTAAAAAATAAAGATGGTTCGGTAGTACCGATTTCTATTACTTCCAATCTGTTAAGTGACAAAGAAGGCAATCCGGTAAAAATTGCCGGAACCTTGCGCGATATTACTGCTCGCAAGCTGATAATAGATAATTTGAAACTTAGCAACCAGAAATTGGAAGCTATTTTTGCCGCTTCACCCTATGGAATCGGGATAGTTTCTATGGATGGAAATCTGCAATTGGTGTCAGATAAGTTGGCAACCATGTATGGCTATACTGTGAAAGAAAAAGATGATTTCGTGGGTAAGCCGGTTTTTGACTTTATCGATCCTACGGATTACCAGCGAATGTTTGATAATATTCGCAGACTGCTTGCTAATGAACCTAACCCGAATACGCAGTATTTGAGCATTAGAAAAGATGGAAGCAAATTTTATACAGAATTGAATTCTACCGTTTTGTTTGATATTGAGGGCAAACCCGAGAGTATTCTTTATCTGCAACATGATATCACAGAGCGCAAATTAGCAGAAAATACCATCAAAGAAAGCGAGTTACAATATCGGACCCTGGCCAATTCAGGGCAGGCACTGATCTGGACGGCCACTATTGATAAGAAATGCGACTATTTCAATCAGGTCTGGCTCGATTTTACAGGACGATCGCTCGAACAAGAATTGGGCGATGGCTGGGTCGAAGGCGTGCATCCCGATGATCTGGATCGTTGCTTTAGCATTTATTCCACTTCATTTGATCAGCAAAAACTTTTCAGTATGGATTACCGGCTCCGCCGGAATGATGGTGAATACCGATGGTTTCAGGATTATGGCAAGCCCCGGTACGATAGCGAGGGAAATTTTAAGGGGTATATCGGGCATTGCCTGGATATCACCGAAATCAAAAATGCAAAAGAAAAACTACAAACAAGGAGCGAAGAACTTGCTATAGTCAATAATCAACTGACTATGGCGCAGCAAATCGGGCGCACCGGTTCATGGTCATTCAACCTGAAAACAAGAGAACTGAAAGGCTCCATCGAATCTTTAAAATTGTTCGGATTAGGCGATAACCCGGCAGATTTCACATCTGAAAATATCGAATCCTGTATCCCTGAAAGGGAAAGGGTAGTGCAGGCGTCATATGACCTGCTGCAAAAAGGATTACCATACAACCTTGAATATGAAATTTATCCAGCCGATGGTTCGCCTGCCAGATTGATCACCTCTAAAGCTGAACTGAAATTTGACGACGATGGGATAGCGGTTGAAATGTTTGGCGTTTTTCAGGATATTTCGGACAGGAAACAAAACGAAAGAATATTATGGCAAAGCGAACAAAAATACAAAACCTTATTCTTTGATTCGCCTATGGGATATCTGATTATTCTAGATGGTCGGTTTATCGAATGTAATCGTGCATCGGAGCTGCTTATTGGTGGCGATCGTTCGTCCCTCATCGGAAAAACACCTGACGAAATTTCACCTGTATTCCAGCCCAATGGCAGAAATTCGATAGAATATGCAAAAGAACTTATTGAAGAGACCTTTGTAAAGGGAAATAACTCATTCGAATGGACGCACAGACGGGTTGACGGTACTGAATTTATAGCACAGATTAATCTCTCGGTCATTGAATACGAAGGGAATATAGTGCTGTTTACCACTTGGGACGATATTACCGAACGGAAGCAGACTGAGATTGCCCTGAAAATTAGTGAAGAAAAATACCGCGATATTTTTATAAATGCCCAGGAAGGGATTTTCCAAACCAGCGTGGACGGATCTTATATTTCAGTAAATCCGGCTCTGGCAAAAATGTATGGATTTGAATCACCGGAGGAAATGATGAACAGCCGGTCCAATATCTCAAAAGACGCTTATGTTGATCCTAACGAACGTAGGAATTTTTTGAGATTGATGGATGAGCTGGGCTATGTGAAGGGTTATGAGTACGAAGTTAAACGCAAAGATGGTTGCTCTATCTGGCTCTACGAAGATGCAAAAGCGATAAAAGATAAAAATGGCAAGATTCAATATTTTGATGGTTACGTTATTGATATTACCGATCGGAAACTGGCTGAGAATACCTTGAATGATAAAAACAATCTTTTAACAAACCTGATTGTCAATATGCAGGAAAGTATTTTGCTTGAAAATAAAGACCGGAAAATTGCATTGACTAATAAACAATTTTGCGATATGTTTGGCATTCCGGCTCCCCCTGAAGCCCTAATTGGGGCCGATTGTTCCGGTTCGGCTGAAGAGAGTAAACACTTCTTTAAAAATCCGGAGAAATTTATTACAGATATCAATTTGATTTTAGCAAACAAAATAGCCGTGTTTAATGACACGCTTGAACTGGTTGATGGACGACATTTCCAACGGGATTATATCCCAACTTATGTAGATAATCAATACACCGGTCATTTATGGAAATACAGAGATATTACCGAGCTCAAAATGGCTGAAGAAGGCATGAAAAAACTCTCGCAGGCAATTGAGCAGAGTCCGGTAATGACCTATATAACCGGAACCTCAGGTTTGATTGAATATGCGAATCCAAAAGTTGAAGTGATAACGGGTTATTCATCAGCTGAGTTGCTGGGACAGAATCCACGCATCCTTAGTTCTGGAGAAAAATCAAAGAAGGAATATCAAATCCTTTGGAAAACCATAAGCTCAGGAAAAGAATGGAGGGGCGAGTTTCATAACAAGAAGAAAAACGGAGAGTTTTACTGGGTTTCGGCTTCCATTTCGCCGGTAACTAATGAGAATGGAAACATTACCCATTTTCTGGCTATTGAGGAAGATATTACCCAGCGTAAACTGGCAGAAGAAAATATAAAAAAACAGAATGATCGTTTAAATGCAATGATCAGTGCGATGCCCGATTTAATTTTTGTGATAGACGAATATGGTATATATAGCGAGTTCTTTTATTCAGATCCTTTGGTTTTGTCTATTCCAAAAGAAAAAATAATAGGAACCAGCCTGACCGATTTTTTTGGCAAAGAAAAAGCAGACGATTATCTGCAGCACATTCATGATTGTATCCATACTCAAAAACTGAATACCTATGAATACCAGATCACGGAAAATAACCGGCTTAAATATTTTGAAGCGCGTATTGCTCCTTACGGTGAGAATAAAATTCTATCCGTTGTCAGAGATGTAACCGCCAGTAAAGTAAAAGAAACAGAAATTAAAAAACTTTCTCTGGCAATAGAGCAGAGCCCGGTTTCAATCGTAATTACAGACACTAAGGGTAATATCGAATATGTAAATCCGGCTTTTGAGCATACAACAGGTTACAGCTTTGAGGAAGCAGTGGGTCAGAATCCACGGATTCTAAAATCCGGTAAAATGGATGAAGCCGATTACCAGAATTTGTGGAAGACTATTTCCAGCGGAAAAGAGTGGCATAGCGAATGGATTAACAGAAAGAAAAACGGTGAATTATACTGGGAGGATATTTCCATTTCACCTTTTAGAGACGAAAGTGGAAAAATAACCAATTATCTGGCGGTAAAACAGGACATCACCGAGCGGAAACAAGTTGAAGAGAAGATTAATAAACTTAATCTTGACCTTGAAATAGGTAACGCAAACCTCGAAATTGGCATTATAAAGAGAACTTCAGAGCTTGCTTTAGCGAATGTTTTTCTGAAGGAAGAAATTGAAGATCGAAAACGTGTCGAACTGGCCTTAAACGAAAGCGAAAAAAAGTACCGGATTGTGGTCGAAAATGTGAATGAAGTTATATTCCAGACCGATGCTGAAGGACTTTGGTTATTCCTGAACAAAGCATGGGAAGATATTACCGGCTTTAGCGTTGAAGAATCGCTGAACCAATCATTTGTCAATTATGTGCATCCCGACGACCGTGCACGTAACTGGGAGTTATTCGAGCCTTTAATTAACCGCGAAAAAGATCATTGCCGGCACGAAATCAGGTATATGACCAAGGACGGAGGGTTCCGGTGGATTGAAGTATTTGCCCGACTGGGAATAAATGAAAATGATGAAATTACAGGAACCTACGGAACACTTCAGGATATAACCGACCGCCGACAGGCCGAAGCTGCCCTTGCCTATGAAAAACAAAGACTTGC
>CANNKD010000235.1 GCA_947505205.1 Bacteroidota bacterium
CTGAAGCCATTGCCAAAAAATATATAAGCTTCCATTACAATCTTTTGCCCTACATCTATTCCGCATTTCGTCAGTCGGTTCTTAGCGGTTTGCCTGTTCAGCGCAGTCTGGTAATCGATTACACCTTCGATGAGCAAATTTACAAACCTGCCTTTGAAAACCAATATCTGTTTGGTTCGGCATTTTTGGTTGCTCCGGTAACGAGTGAACAAAAAGCCGTGAATGTATATTTCCCGGAAGGAAACTGGTATAGTTTATACGATGACCAACCATTTGAAGGCAATCAGGAACAAATTGTGGAGTCGCCACTCAAGCGTTTACCGGTATTCGTGAAAGGTGGTAGTGTTATTCCTATGCAATCGGTCATTCAAAACACTGATGTAAAACCTGATGAAACGCTTGAAATACATGTGTACAAAGGAAAACAAGTGGAACCCTATTTGTGGTATGAAGATGACGGAAGCACCTACGAATTTGAAAATGGTAATTTTTATCAACGATATATTCAGTTAGATGTGTCAAGAAAAATACTCAGTTTCTCAAAAACTGAAGGAAAATATAAAAGTAAATTTACCAATGTTCGCATGGTGATGCATGGTTTTGATGAATCATTGAAAGAATCAAGGGTAAACAGTAAGGCGGTTGGTTTTGAAGAAACCACTACTTTTACCGATATTTTGAATGATAACAAAAAATTAGAAAATCTTGTGATTTTCACGATTGAAAACACCGATAATCAAATAAATATAAATTGGTAAAACAAATTTTAATGAAGACAAGAAAAATGAAAATGACACGTTCGTTCGTGTTGGCAATGATTTTCTTAGGATTAGTTGCCTGTAAATCAGGTAATATTTCTGATAAACAAGAAATTACACCGCGCAGGATTTCATCAGTGGTGACGCCTGATTGGTCAAAAAACGCTACAATTTACGAGGTAAACACAAGGCAATTTACCAGAACCGGTTCCTTTGATTCGATTGTACCACATTTACCTCGTTTGAAAGCGCTGGGCATTGATATTCTGTGGTTTATGCCCATTCATCCTATCGGAAAACTAAACCGCAAACAAGGCCTGGGAAGTTATTATTCGGTGCAGGATTATAAAGCCATCAACCCTGAATTTGGTGATATGGAGGATTTCAAAGCCTTGGTTGACACAGCACATACACTTGGTTTTAAGGTAATTATCGATTGGGTTGCCAATCATACAGCCTTCGATCACCAGTGGGTAACCGATCATCCGCAGTGGTACAAACATGATAAAGACAGTAAAATCGTTTCGCCATTCGACTGGACTGATGTGGCACAGTTGAACTATGAGACCAATCCACCTTTGTGGAATGCCATGATCGGTGATATGAAATTCTGGCTTACCAACGCCAATATTGATGGTTTCAGATGCGATGTGGCCGGTATGGTTCCGGTGGCTTTCTGGGATAAAGCCAGAATATCGTTCGATAGCATCAAACCGGTTTTCATGTTAGCCGAAGAAGAAGGAAAAGCTGAATTGATGAACAAAGCATTTGATGCCAATTATGCCTGGGAATTTCACCATATTATGAATGGAATTGCGCAAGGAAAGAAAAACGCAAATGATATTTTCGCTTATTATCAGAAAAATGATTCTATTTTTCCCTCCAACAGCTTCAGGATGAATTTTACCTCGAACCACGACGAAAATTCGTGGAACGGAACCGAGTTTGAACGGATGGGAAAAGCCGTGAAAGCCATGGCAGTATTAACATTTACAGCTCCCGGCTTCCCATTAATTTACAACGGACAGGAGGTGGCACTCGATCATCGCCTCAAATTCTTTGAGAAAGATGAAATTGATTGGACAAAAGAAACAGATTTTGCAGCCTTTTATACGCGATTGAATGAAATAAAAAATGACAATCAAGCCATCTGGAATGGAAATTTTGGCGGTGATTTTCAACGTGTTGAAGTTGATAACCCTGAAAAAGCACTTGCTTTTACCCGCACAAAAGGCATCAGTAAAATATTGGTATTGATAAATCTATCGGCTGAGGAACAAAGTGTTGGACTCAAAAACAAGGTAGCTGCAGGTTCTTATACCGATTTGATAACTGGAAATAAAGTATTGCTGAATTCATCAAATTCCATTGATATGCCAGCCTGGTCGTATTTGGTGCTGCAGTAATGTTTGTTGGTTACTGGTGACTGGTTGCTGGTGGCTGGACAGTAACCAGCCACCAGCAACTCAAATTGAATAATATATCCCCTAAACAATTATTTACTTGACTTTTAACAAAAAATAGTTTTACATTTGTCGCCACTATTTAAAATGAATCTAAACTAAACACTAAAAAAATGAAAACCACAGTAAAAATTTTCTTTTCACTCCTGCTCATCGCATTTGTTTCTACAGCTTGTAGTAAACTCGATGTTGAAGTTGCAGCCGATTTTAAGGCCAATATGCCGGTTAGTATCGCTGCTGATGCCACACCTGATTCCGTTACAACTACAAAAAACACCAACCAGGATTGGTATTATTTCGGTGTTTCAGACACCCTTGACCCTAATGACAATGCGGATTATAAAAAGTATGCCGATAAGATAAAGGAGATTAATATTACCTCCATTACGGCTACAATAAGAAATCCTAATAAGGCTTTTGATTTGGGTTTTCTATATATTGAGGTTAAAGATTTAAATACCAATACCTTTGTTTATTGGTCATGGGGTTTAAGTCAGGTTGTAGATGGAACTACTTTCACCTTTGATGATACCGGTGGAAAGTTTGCTGAAGTAAAGGCAATGTTCTTGGCTGGGCACAAGGTTGAGACTTATTGTGGTGGCTATGCTTCTGAGCGTGGCATTACTTTTTCAATTGAAACCATTTATGGCACCAAAATTATTGCCAATCCTTTGAACTAATGATAATTGCTTATTTAAATAATAAAGCCTGCTGAGCAATCAGCGGGCTTTTTTCGTTTCACCAGCGCCACCAGCAACCAGCAACCAGCCACCAGCCTGCCCGGCTGCAGGACGGGCCACCAGCCACTCACACTGAGCGAAGTCCCAGCCCGACCATCGGGCAGGGAAGTGTTCAACCTTTCAACCGTTCAACTCTTCAACCATTTTTTCACCAACATTCGTAACAACCAATCACAAAAAAAACCACAAGAAACTTTTTTTTACTCGATAATCATTTCTTTGTTTTCTAAAGCGAATCTTTTTTACCTTTACCACCTTTAACGCACAAATTTGAAATAGTATAACATAAATTTACGCTGGTATGTTTAAAAATTTACTGCTTACCGCGGGTATAGTGTTGATGTCGTGTACGTTAGCACTCGCTCAGCAGGGACGTTTACAAGGGAAAGTGTTTGATAAAGACAGCCGTGAACCTATTCCTTTTGCCAACATTGTACTCGAAAACGGAGGCACAATGGTGGGTGGAGCCACCTCTGACTTTGATGGAAACTATGTCATCAACCCGATTCCTCCCGGAAAATACGATTTGAAAGCCACTTTTATCGGCTTCAATCCAATCACCGTGAAAGGGGTAAACATCACAGGTAACCAAATTACCTTTTACGATGTGGTGATGTTAAAATCGTCTATCAACCTGGAAACAGTGGAGGTAATCGATTACGCCGTTCCGTTGATCTCGAAAGACCAGACCACGAGTGGTGCTTCAATAACATCTGAAGAAATCAAGAAAATGCCAAATCGTTCTGCCGAAGCTGTTGCAGCAACAGTGGGCGGTGTATTTTCATCAGACGGTGAGCGAGGCAATGTGCGTGGAGCCCGTTCCGATGCAACGGCCATGTATATCGACGGTGTGCGCGTTATCGGATCGAGCAGCGTTCCACAGGCAGCCATCGAACAGGTGGATGTGATTCTTGGAGGAACACCTGCCCAATATGGTGATGCAACAGGTGGTATCATCAATGTTACAACCAAAGGCCCATCGCGTACCTTCGGTGCTGGTCTTGAGTTGGAAACATCTCAACTTTTAGATCCTTATGGTCATAATCGTTTGGGTTTCAATGTGCAGGGTCCACTTATCAAAGGAAAAAATTCAAATACGGCTTTACTCGGTTTCTTCGTAGCCGGTGATATCAATTATAATCAGGATGGTGCCATTTCAGCAATCGGACATTATCACGCCAATGAAGGTGCATTGGATTATATTTCTCAAAACCCATTGCGCCCATCAGGAACAGGAACAGGTACCTATTTAAATGGAGAGTTTGTTCGCGGAAGTGATCTTACTTCCTCTAAAAAATCGATGAATACCGAAAATTACAATGTTAACCTTTCAGGAAACATCAATATTCGTACAACCGAAACAGTAAATTTATCGTTTGGTGGAACCTACAATACAGCTTCAGGAAAAGCATACAATTACAATAGTTCCTATTTTAATTACGATAAAAATACCCAGTACAATAATAATACATGGCGTGTATTTGGTCGTTTTACGCAACGATTCCCAACTTCAAATGAAAGTACATCCCTGATAAAAAATATTTATTACTCCATTCAGGCTGA
>CANNKD010000236.1 GCA_947505205.1 Bacteroidota bacterium
ACGGCTATGATGACAGCTCCATCATTCCTTCTTTTTCAGTTTCAAAGGCATTCGTATCGGCTTTGGCGGGCATCGCCATCGACAATGGAAAGATAAAATGTGTAAACGATTCCATAACAACTTATATTCCTGAGCTACAGCATAAAGGGCTCGAGAAGATCACCGTTGAACATTTATTAAATATGCGATCGGGGCTTGATTTTGTGGAAGGTTACAACTCTCCTTTTTCAGATATGGCCAAATACTATTATGGACTCAACTTGAAGAAATACATTTCCGAACTGAAGCTAAAAGAAGAACCTGGAAGCCGTTACGAATACCTCAGCGTGAATAGCGAATTATTGGCACTTGCGATTGAAAATGCTTGGGGAAAACCACTGCCGACCTTGTTAGAAGAGCAATTGTGGCAACCAATGGGTATGGAATTCGATGCCAGTTGGAGTTTAGACAGTCAAAAAAATCAGACTGTGAAAGCGTTTTGTTGCATCAACGCCAGGGCACGCGATTTTGCCAAATTCGGGAGACTTTACCTCAACAAAGGCGACTGGCAAGGTAAGCAGTTGGTAAGTAAAGATTGGGTTGAAAAAAGTTTACTAATTTCAAACAATTCGAGCGATTCGCAAGGTTACAATTACCATTACAACTGGCGTGTACTGAGGTCAGGTGCTTTTTTTGCCAAAGGAATTTTGGGGCAATACATTTATGTAAATCCCACTAAAAAGATCATCATCGTCAGGATGGGGAAAAGTACTGCTAATGTCCACTGGCCGAAATTTTTTGAAGAGTTGTGTAGGGGGTTGTGAAGTTGTTTCAGGTTGAAGAGTTATTTTTGTTTCAGGTTTCAAGTTCATTGTTGTAATTCTCAATTCAATGTCGTTTTGTTAACAATAAATGTCACAAAAATTAACCGCAGACCTGCCTGGCACAGACTGGGAGACGCGAAGTTTTATGCAGACTTGCCTCGCATCCAGACAGGGTTTCGCAAAGAAAGTCGCCGAACATGAACTCCGCGAATCTCTGCGCCTCCTTAGCGAACTTTGCGGTAAAAATATTTCAGATTTAAAATCCTAAACAAAACGACATTGATTCTCAATTCGTAATTCGTCATGATTAAAAGGTTGATAATTAAAAGCGATCAGAAACCAGCGTCCAGCATCCAGAAACCATTTTCACGACTAAAATTCCGAAATATTTCATCGTTTCAATTTCTTTCTAACTTTACGACTGTCGAAGCACTGTTGCTAACCGGCTAATTAATTCAAAATCATGGGTATAAAGATTCGATTGACGATCATGAACTTCCTGCAATTCTTCATTTGGGGTTCGTGGCTCATTACAATAGGTGCATATTGGTTTCAGACCAAACAATGGTCGGGAGCCGAATTTGGTGCGATTTTCTCAACGATGGGCATTTCATCGCTGTTTATGCCCGCCATCGCCGGAATTATTGCTGATCGTTGGGTAAGCGCACAAAAACTGTATGGTATTTTCCATATTTTAGGTGCTATCATGCTGGCTATCGTTCCTCGAATCGACAATCCATCAACCTTATTTTGGGTAATGCTTGTGAATATGATGTTTTATATGCCCACGATTGCCCTTTCAATTACAGTTGCCTATTCGTCATTAAAGAAAAATGGAATGGACGTGGTGAAAGAATATCCCCCTATCCGTGTTTGGGGAACGGTTGGGTTTATCGTTGCCATGTGGGTGGTGAGTTTATCGCATCTCGAAGTTTCAGCGGTTCAGTTTTATGTGGCTTCAGCTGCCTCATTGATTTTAGGCGCTTATGCTTTTAGTCTTCCTGATTGTCCGCCATCGCCTGCCAATACTTCAAAAAGAACTTTTGTAACAGCACTCGGACTGAATGCCTTCGCCTTGTTTAAAAACTCAAAAATGGCGATGTTTTTCATTTTCGCCATGTTATTAGGTGCAGCGTTGCAACTAACCAATATGTATGGCGATACTTTTTTGCACGATTTCAGGAATGTGCCGGCCTATCAGGATCTGTTGGCAGTGAAATTTCCAGCTATCATCATGTCGATCTCTCAGATTTCTGAAACACTTTTCATCCTGACGATTCCGTTTTTCCTGCGCAGGTTTGGTATTAAAAACGTGATGCTGTTTAGCATGTTTGCATGGGTTTTACGATTTGGTTTGTTTGGTTTTGGAAACCCTGCCGAAGGATTGTGGATGATTATTTTATCGTGTATCATTTATGGAATGGCATTCGATTTCTTCAATATATCAGGTTCGTTATACGTTGAAACACAGAGTGATCCAAGTATCCGGGCCAGCGCTCAGGGTTTATTTATGATGATGACAAATGGGTTCGGTGCCTTTTTGGGAAGCTATCTGAGCGGTATCATTATTGATAAATTTTATTTATTTGAAGACGGTTCAAAAAACTGGTCAGGCATTTGGTTTGCATTTGCTGCCTATTCGCTTGTTGTTGCAGTATTGTTTGCTGTGTTGTTTAAACATAAACATGATCCGAAGGCATTGGCTGAGGTGAAACATTAAATTAGAAGTACTTAGAGTATTTAGAGTATTTAGAGTACTTGGAGTATTTGGAGTGATGACTGAGTTCAGCTAACATTATTGGTTTAGGTTTTGAAAGTAAATATTTTCGATTTCAATAAAGTAAAGGACGCGCACTACGAGTTGGAAAAACAATTCTGCTAAAACAAATAATTGAACAATTTGAATGCTTTCATTTCATTTAAAAGATGAAGCATTGCATCTTTGGTGGCTTCCATTTCATTTTAAAGATGTGGCATTTGGGGTCGGGATGTATTATGCTGCATTCCAAAAATGCGCCATTTCGTCTTTTATTGCTTATGACGGCACTAAAAGATGCTGCATTTGGGGTCGGGAGGTATTATGTTGCATTGCAAAGTTGCGCCATTCCATCTTTTACTGTTTCCATTTCATTTAAAAGATGAAACGCTGCATCTTTGGATGCAGTCATTTGACCAATACAAAGGAAAATTACTACTTTTATTCTTTCAAATGCTGAATTCAGACGTGAATAATGCTAGTTAAGCATGATAAAATATATGAGTACCGAAAATCATTAATCATTTACTTTTTTGTCAGCCTGAGCGGAGTCGAAGGCAACCAGAGTAATCATTCTTTTTATAAAATGATAAATTAGTCATGTTTCGTCTACGCTCAAAATGACGCTTGTTTTTTGATTCAACCATTGTTAATCTACATGAATAGTCATTATAAAATAAACGGTTTATATACAGTGCATTGAAGTCTATTAAAAATTAAATACACTAATCCTATGGAAAACTTCTTACACAATCCAGCCATCAAGGCAACGCCAGGCAAAAAGCACCAAGTTTCTGATTTTGATTGTAATTATACAGCCCACATAGATAATAAAAAGGAAGCTGTTTCTTTGTTGAATGAAAATATTGAAGCACTGATCGACATTCAGGAACGCCTTTACGCTGATAACCGCTACGCAGTTTTACTTGTTTTTCAGGCTATGGACGCTGCCGGAAAAGATGGAACCATCAAGCATGTGATGTCGGGATTGAATCCGCAGGGTACGCAGGTGTATAGTTTCAAAACGCCCTCGGATATTGAACTTGAGCACGATTATTTGTGGCGGACCAACCGTTTTTTACCACCAAGGGGTAATTTCGGTATTTACAACCGTTCTTACTACGAGGAAATACTCATCGTAAAAGTGCATCCTGATTTTCTGCTTCGCCAGCATCTGCCTGAAGTGAAGAAGGTTGAAGATATTAATCAAGACTTTTGGACAAACCGTTACCGGCAGATCAATGATATGGAGCGTCATCTGGTCGAGAACGGAACCATTGTGCTCAAGTTCTTTTTGAATGTTTCGAAAGATGAACAGAAAAAACGCTTTCTGAAACGGATTGATGACGATTCGCGCAACTGGAAATTCTCCTCAGCCGACGTGAAAGAACGGCAGCATTGGGATAAATATATGGAAGCATACTCCGAAATGCTTAGCCACACTTCCACCGATATCGCGCCCTGGTATGTGATTCCGGCTGATAACAAATGGTTTATGCGTTATGCAGTTAGCAATTTGATTATCAATAAACTACGCGAACTAGATTTACAGTTCCCTCACCTCCCCGATGAAGAAAAATCCCGTCTGGCTGAAGCGAAGGAAATGTTGATGAATGAGTGAAAAAAAAGTTCCCTGCCCGATGGTCAGGCGGGTGCGTTCCCTGCCCGATGGTCAGGCGGGGGAGTGCAGAGTTGAGATTTTATTTTCTACTATTAAATTAAATCTATGGTAAATTTTTGATAATTCAAATTTTGATTATCACCATTTATTTATCTAATTTTAATACGGATTGTAGAATATTATCCTACTTTCACACCTAATTCTGGCATTAAGTAACTTTATCAGAGTATTATCGATATTTTCTAATGAATAATACATTTCAGTTTATTGATATTGTAATTTTGAGGACGATTTTCCTTCAATAAGG
>CANNKD010000237.1 GCA_947505205.1 Bacteroidota bacterium
TGAACGGCTTCCAAAACACAGAAAATACAGCATGATGAGCAACGATGGAGCTTCCATAATCACCCACGCTAATTTATTATCAATCGTAAGTCCCCATTTTGTAGAACTGTGTCGTCCAAATGGCGCTGTTACGAAAAACATGGCAAAGTGAACAACGACAGCTATTCCGAGCCATATATAGGCCAGTAAATAAATTGATTGCAGACTCATAATTTTAGATTCTCTTGTTTGAAATTTGCCATTCATAAAAATCACGGATCGATTCTTCGACAGGACGGCAATGATGCCCGATCTGTTGCACTGCCTTTGAATTATCCATGCGGGAATGCCCAAATCTAAGCGCTTTTATTGATTCTAAGGTAAGCAAAGGTTTTGAACGGGTGAAGAAGGCAAAAAGCTTCAAAACAGGAATCAACATCCGCAAAATTTGGTATGAAAGGACGGTTTTTGGTGTTTTTCGGCCAGTTACCTGATGAACGATTTTTGAAAGATCAGTAAGTTTTTTGTACTCGCCTGAAACCAGGTATATTTCTCCATTTTTCCCATCATTCATTGCCTGCACTATGGAGTTGGCAACATCTCTGACATCTACAAAATCGTAACCCCCCTCCGGCAAAACCGGATATTTGTTATGGTAAAAATTAATCAGGGCATTACCGATTTCAGAAGGTTTGAAATCAAAAGGGCCAACAATACAACTTGGGCGCAGAATTACAATTTCTGTTTGACTTCCTTGCGATTTTTGCAGTAATATTTGTTCTCCAAGTGCTTTTGAAAAGTCATAAACAGGGGTAAACTTGCTTTTGTAAGGTCTTTTCTCATCGAAAAATTCAGTATAAGGTTCTTCAATAACTGCGTGAACACTGCTGATATGAATAATTCTTTGAACTCCTTTTTCAATCGAAACTTCTAAAACGTTTGCTGGCCCAATGGTATTTGTTTTGAAAACGATGCCCGAAGGATCCCCGTCAATGCTGATGATCGCGGCACAATTGATGACTATTTTGCAGCCATCGATCAGTCTGTTCAAGTCGTTTTTGTCAAGAACGCTTCCCTTGATCTTTTCAACCGGAAGGTTAAGTAAACTATCATAACTATTATGATAAAAGGCTTTTACGTGATAACCTTTCTCACAAAGGACTCTGCAAACCACATTTCCTAAATGACCATTTGCTCCTGTTACAGCGATTGTATTTTTCAAATTATTTCTTTTATTTCTTACAATAATTCGTGACTGTAATATGCTTTCACTTTCTCGCGCAGATTATAGTTTGATGACATAACCTCGCCATAAGCGCCTGTAGAACGGATGGCAATCAAATCACCACGATATGAAGTTGGCAAATAGAGTGCTTTTCCAAAGCAATCAGAGCTTTCGCATATTGGGCCGACAACATCGTAACGTTTGGATTTCTCTTCGGTATTCGTCAGTTTTTCAATTTTATGATAGGCCTGATACAATGCCGGACGAATCAATTCGGTCATGCCGGCATCCAAAATCATAAAGTTGGTATTGATGCCATTTTTAATATATAATACTTTGGAAATCAAGCTTCCACAATTGGCAACCACCGATCTTCCCAGTTCAAAATGAATGGTCTGACCGGGTAAAACTTCCAGAAAATCGTGAAAGACTTTAAAATAGGCGCCGAAATCAACGATAGCATTTTGATCGGGTTGATGATAATCAATGCCCAAGCCGCCTCCAACATTCAAATGTGGAAGTGCGATGTGGCGCTGCAAAAACCAGGCTTGAAATTCGTTTATTTTCAAACATAGTGATTTATAAGCACTTAAATCGGTAATCTGAGATCCGATATGAAAATGAAGTCCGATTAATTCGATGTTTTTCAACTGTTTTAACCTTTCAACAATCGTTTCAAGTTCCCATTGGTTGATGCCGAATTTATTTTCCTCCAATCCTGTGGTGATATATTTATGGGTATTCGCGCTCACATTTGGATTGAGCCGCAGCGCAACCGGTGCTTTCATAAGCATGTTAGCCGCAAATTCATTTATCACTTCGAGTTCCTGAATACTTTCGCAATTAAAAGCATGAATCTTGTTCTTGAGTGCGGTATTTATCTCCGCATCGCTCTTTCCAACACCGGCAAAAACAATTTTATCAGCTTCAAAACCAGTATCTAAGGCTTTTGAAACCTCGTTTCCACTCACACAGTCAGCGCCAAAACCATAACGTTGAATGAGTTGAAGAATCTCAGAATTTGCATTCGCTTTTAGCGCATAATGAATCGTAAAATTATATTTATCTGATTCATATTTAAGCCTTTGAAGTGTATTACTTAGCAACGCCATATCGTAATAATAAAAGGGCGTTGTGATATGCCTAAACTGCTGTATTTTAGATTCTAAAAAACTTGTCATTTAGTTTGTTATAAGTTTTGAAAGCATCATTACCGAATTATCACACTTCGACTTGCTTCGACTCCGCTCAGCAACCATCGCTCAGTGCATCGCATTTTCAAATTTTCAAATTGTCACATTTTCAAATTACCACATTTTCAAATTTTAAAAAGTCCTTTATTCAAGGCGATCAATGTTTGCCTTTTGTGCTGTGTATCAACAAGTACCGAAATATTATTTTCACTTCCTCCGTACGAAATCATCCTGACAGGAATATCACGAAGGGCATCAAAAATGGCGGCGGCATAGCCCGGTTTATCAACTGGGAATAATCCGACAACACTAACAATGCTGAGATTAGTATCGATTTTCACATTTCCAAACGCGCTTAATTCTTCACCAATCTGATCAAGATTTTCGGTATTGTCGATGGTAACCGAAACAGCAACTTCGGAGGTTGTGATCATATCGATTGGTTTTTTGTTACGTTCAAAAACCTCGAAAACAGCTCGCAAAAATCCATAAGCCATCAGCATACGACCCGATTTGATATTGATTGCCGTAATGCCATCTTTTGCTGCAATCGCTCTGAATCCTTCAAGCTGATTGCCGGATGAAATGATTGTTCCGGCTGCTTCAGGCTGCATGGTGTTCAATAGCTTAACCGGAATATTTTTATTCTTGGCCGGTAGAATACAGGTTGGATGCAGTATTTTGGCACCAAAATAAGCCAACTCGGCCGCCTCGTCGAAACTCAGCTGCGCTATCGGAAAAGTATTATTCACCTCCCGCGGATCGTTGTTATGCATGCCATCAATATCGGTCCAAATTTGAATTTCTTCAGCATCAATTGCCGCTCCAACGATGGTGGCCGTATAATCGCTTCCGCCTCTTTTCAGATTGTCAATTTCTCCAAAATCATTTCTGCTGATATATCCTTGCGTGATAAACAATTTATTATCAGGATATTCTTTGAGAATCAATTGTAGGTTTACAGAGATAAAGGCCATATCCGGTTCACTGTTTTCATCCAATCGCATGAAATTCAGTGCCGGAATCAGAACTGAATCAATGGCTTTTTCTTCCAACAAAAACTGAAACAAAGCTGTTGAAAGCAATTCTCCTTGCGCTAGAATAGCCTTTTCTTCGTTAACGGTGAACAAATCGCGGGTGAATGATCTCAAAAAATCGAAATGTACGTTGATAAGCTCCAATCCATTCTGAATGGCTGATTTGGTTGAATATAAATCAGTTACGATATAGTTATATTTTTCTTCCAGTTCACCGATGAGAATTCCGGCCTGGTCATGGTCTTTCCGATACAAGGCATTGCTTATCTCGACCAAAGCATTGGTAGTTCCGCTCATGGCAGAAAGGACGACAATTTTTGCATCATCATCATCAATAAGGTGAACCAAGTCGTGCATTCTTTGAACAGAACCTACGGAGGTTCCGCCAAATTTTAGTATTTTCATGAACAAAATGTTACTATTTAATTATATTTCAATGATATACAAGCAATATCGACAGAAAAAAGATTAAATCAAAGATTAAATTTAATTCAGATGTGATTGAATTTTTTTGCAAAGATATAGAACGGTATCATACAAATGGATTAGGTATAATTTAATCAAATATTGGTCTATTCTGAGTCTTAAAAATGTTTCTTTTAATCTTAAGCTTCTCAAAGCTGATAATTTCAGCTAATTCTACCAAAAAATGTACATGAATCCTTTTAAATCAAACAAATGATCTATCTTTGACTTAAAATTAATCGAAACTACAATTCTCAATGAGCGTACTTGTAAATAAACATTCAAAGGTGCTGGTGCAGGGCTTTACTGGCACCGAAGGAACCTTTCATGCCGGACAAATGATCGAATATGGTACCAATGTTGTTGGCGGCGTTACACCCGGTAAAGGTGGAGAAACCCATCTCGATAGACCTGTTTTCAATACCGTATCTGACGCTGTAAAACTAACCGGAGCTGATGTTTCGGTGATCTTTGTACCGCCAGCATTCGCTGCAGATGCCATTATGGAAGCTACAGCAGCCGGAATTAAAGTCGTTGTCTGCATTACAGAAGGAATCCCAACATCTGATATGGTAAA
>CANNKD010000238.1 GCA_947505205.1 Bacteroidota bacterium
CTTATTTTCTTAGTCACATTGCTATTTCAAGGTTGTATAGACGAATATCAGCCCAAACTGGATGGTTATACTAAATTACTGGTAGTTGATGGCGGCTTTTATGATGGAGACAATTTGTGTGAAATAAGATTAAGTTATTCGTCAGATGTCTACTCACCAAAACCTGACCCAATTTCAGGTGCGCAAGTTATTATTCTTGATAATTTTGGTAATGAAGAACAACTCTTCGAAGTTACGAAAGGATCCTACCAAACATCAGGGCACGATTTGGTTGGTATTCCGGGCCGATCATACAAATTGATTGTTGAATTACCCGATGGGAAACGATTCGAATCTGGTTTTGAGAAACTTAGGCCAAGAGTTCCGATAGAATCAATCACCTATCGTGCTGAGATTCACGACGATCAACGCTACACACATCCATTGGAAGGTTACCAGTTTTACTTGAACACAAGTCTTCCAAATGATACAAACAACTTTTATTTATGGAGAATGGTTAAAACCTATGAATATCACAGTGAGTTTTTAGCTGATGCCTTTTATAACGGCAGGGTTCGACCATTTCCAAAGCCTGATTCATTCCTGATTTGCTGGAAAACAGAAAACGTTAAAAAAATAATTTCACTGAACACAAAGGAAATTGCAAATCCGGATATGAAAAATTTTCCGTTGAATTTTGTAAATACACAGGAACGTGATTTAGCGATCAGATATACCCAACTTACAGAGCAACTCACTGTGAATGAGGACGCATTCAATTATTATAAATTGATTGAAGAAGGTAATGGCGAACAGGGAAGTTTATATGCGCATCAACCTTTTCAAATAAGAGGAAACATCACCAATGTAAATGAACCCGATAAACCAGTATTAGGATATTTTCTGGTCGCAGGTCGGTCAAGCCAACGACTTTTCGCTCCACCCCCGGCTGTAAATTACTATTACTATGTTTTTGTACTCACTGCCTCTGATTATGAGGATTTTGGACGAGCATTAAAAGGAAGCTCACCAAGTTTGTGGCCAATTTATCTCACTCGCGGAGGTGATCCACTTGGTGGGCTTGCCTGGCCCGCACAAGAGTGCATCGATTGTCGTAAACGTGGCGGAACATTGACAAAACCTTCATTTTGGGACGTTAAATAAAATTTGAAAAATGCGTAACATATTTTTTTATTTAGTTATATTTTCATCTATTGGAAGTAATGCTCAGCAAATCGTTCAGAAATCAATAAAAGTACTCGAAATTGTTTCCATTACTACTGATCGTGATTTATATTTAACCGGTGAAAATTGTTGGTTTGCATCAGAAATTATATTGGAAAATCATATACCAACTTTATTGAGTTCCACTTTATATATTGAATTGTATAACGAACAATACAAAGTAATTGCAAAACAAAAACTTAAAATAACAGATGGCCATTGCGATGGATTTATTGCCATTCCAAACGAAACTGAAACGGGAAATTATTATTTGAGAGCTTATACCGGTTATTTGAAAAATTTCGATCCAGTTAATTATCCAATCCGAAAAATACGGATTATCAATCCTGAAATTCCTTTACCAAAAAAAATGCAATCGGATAGTATTTTAATTGCAACCTATTTCAATTTTTTAAGTTGTGGAAACAATAATATAATTGCATTAAAATCTGATATTCAACTTATTAAACAAATTAAAAATATTAACATTGTTGATTCGAAAGATGAAATTGTAGCTGCACTTCCAGCTATTTACAATGGTTTCACAAGCATTTCATTCGTGCCGGATTATCACGAAAAATACAGAGCAAACATTGAATTTCTTTCAGGTGTAACGATTCAAAAATCACTTCCTCCTGTTGATTCAACAAGTTTCTTTGCTGAAATAAATTTTAATCAGGAACATTTTTATGTGTCAATGAAGAATCTTCCAGTAAAATCAAAAGATTATTCCTTATCAATTTGCAAATCCGACTTTTCAAGCTATATCACGAAACCTATTTCATCGAACGAAAATCCTTCAATCAAAATTCCAATTCAATCCATTGTAGCTGGGATTAATTTTGTAACCATCAGTGAACCAAATGGAAAGGCTATTTATTCAATGGCTTGTATCGTCCCAGAAAACAGATTACCAAAAATTTCATTGACACCAGATAAAGATAGTTATGATAACCGCCAGAAGGTTTCAATTCGTGTTTTACCGGAAAATTCGATTCCTTTGGATGCAAATTTTCAGGTTTCAGTAATCAAACACGGTCTTTATAATTTTGAATTTGAATTACTTAACAATTCGGCTAACTCTGATAAAAGAGATTCTATTGAAATTAATGCTTCCAAAGAAGCACAAAATATTTTCTTTAATTTGCAATTCAAAGACGGTCATTTTTTCCAAAAGAATGTTAGCTCAAGGGTTGATTCGCTAAAATGGCTTCCTGAACCCAGAGACTTGACCATCAGCGGTTTAGTAAGGATGAAGGATTCTCACAAACCGATTGCCGATATAAATGTTTTAGCTGCAATAATCGACAAACAGCCTCAGCTGCATTGCAATAAAAGCGACCGAAATGGTAGTTTTATTTTCAATTTATTCAATCTCACCGAATCGAAAAACATTTATGTGACTTTGCAATGTGAAAACCCTGATTTATATGAAATACTGCTGAATAACGATTTCTCAACAGATTTTTTCCCTATTGGGCGAACTTCATTGAATGTAGATACAACCTACGCGAAGCTACTCTCAGAGATGCTTTTAAACAAACAATTGAACAAATCTTTTCCACAGTTTCCTGTTAATATCGAAGAAAACACTGCTGTGCACATCAACCGATTTGGCAAGCCGGATTATTCAGTCACTTTAGACGATTATATTGATCTCGATTCCTTTGAAGAAGTTTTCAAGGAAATTGTTCCATTTGTTAAACTTAGAAGGAATCAGAATAAGCTCCGTTTTGAAGTTTTTGATCAAAAACGGAATATTTTTTACAACGATCCTTTGGTAATGATTGATGAAATTCCCGTGTTTGACTATGAAGCATTGCTCAAAATTCACCCCAAACTTATCGAAAAGATTGAAGTGATTGATAATCCATATATATATGGAGATCAAATATTTAAAGGAATAATATTCATCCAAACCAATACGAAGAATTTTGGTGGAATCAGCCTACCATCTTCTTCGGTATTTGTTGAATATCAAACAATTACTCCAAAAAATACATTTCATAGCAGAGATTTTTTATTGTACGCCGAAGGTTCGAAAACGATCCCTGATTATCGCACAACTCTCTACTGGAACCCATCGTTTCAAATCACATCCGATCAATCCAACATTGAGTTTTACACATCAGATCACACTGCTGTGTATGATGTGATTGTCACATATTTGTCTGTAAATGGCCCGATCGAAGTCAGCCGTACAACAATTAATGTCCATCCTAATTGATAATATTTATCATTCTTCAGTTGGTGAATTCAAATTTAATAGATTGATATCCCTATTATAAATACTTGAATACAAGATACATAATTAAATCTCAGATTTTTTTTAAATAATTTATTGAAAATAATATTTGTATTGTATAATCGCTATCTTTGTTGCGGTTTAATTAATTTTCTTTCGAAAATATTGTAAATCGGTTGGTTTATTAGAAGTATAAAACAAACTATTAAGATTAAAATATTTAGAAAACATTTATTTATCTTTTTATCCATCAATTAACATGAACATTTTTGTTGCAAAACTCAACTTCAAAACAACCAGTGAACAATTGCTTGAGTTGTTTGAAAAATTTGGTGAAGTGTCATCAGCCAAAGTAATTATGGACAAAGCCACCAACAGATCAAAAGGATACGGCTTTGTTGAAATGCCAGATGACAATCAGGGGTTCTCTGCCATCAACGATCTGAACGAAACAGAGGTTGACGGAAGTACTATCGTAGTAAAAAAAGCTCGTCCTAAAGAAGAAGGTGAAGAAAGAAGACCTTCAGGTGGTTTCCAACGTCGCGAAGGCGGTGGTGGCGGCGGCTTCAATAGAAATCGTTACTAATCATTATTGATTTGTAAAAAAAGGCGGCTTGACCGCCTTTTTTTTATGGAATTATTTCCATTTGGATTTTGCAGAGAATGCGTATCTTTGCACGCTTCAAACCAAACTGGTCTCGTAGCTCAGTTGGATAGAGCAACAGCCTTCTAAGCTGTGGGTCGAAGGTTCGAATCCTTCCGGGATCACTTAAAGTACTTGATAATCAGGTACTTTTTTTTTTTACATGACCCTTTACATGCATTTTTGTTTATTTACTCCTCATCGAAAAGACTTTTTATTGATCCTGATATTCATTAATCTTTTAAACTTAAAAATCAGGTATATAGGTTAAAAAGGAGGCTTTTTTTTGAGATGTTCTATTCAAAAGGTCAAAACCAATTTTCCAATTGAATATTGTAGGATGATGATTAA
>CANNKD010000239.1 GCA_947505205.1 Bacteroidota bacterium
ATGTAGCATCAAGGCCAAGGCTTGTTCCAATTTCCAGGCGGTCTTCGATAATATACTGCCAGCGTTTCAGTTGCAGAATGGTGATATCATTTTCTTTTTTGTACTGCCCAATCTCCTCGATAATTTCCATTCTTTTTGCGAGTAGCTGAATCAGTTCAACATCGAGTTTATCAATTTCGGTACGTAATTTCTCGAGATGATGCTCAAACTCAAGGCTTCCTGTGTATTTTCGCACAACAAGTTTCGAAATCATATCAGCCAAAGCAATTGGTGAAAGCTGCTGAGAAGCATCGGTTAGTGCTTTGTCGGGATTGATATGACACTCAATCATCAGTCCATTCGTTTCCAGATCAAGTGCTTTCTGTGCAACATCCAGCAATAATTCGCGGCTACCGCAAATATGGCTGATATCGGTGATAATGGGTAAGGATGGAATCAGCCGTTTCAACTCGATGGGAATTTCCCACATAGGCGCATTGCGGTACGGCGTTTTGTTGAAATAATGAAAGCCGCGGTGAATGGCCGCCAGCCGGTTGATTCCAACGGCATGAAAACGCTCAATAGCACCAATCCAGAGTTTCAGATCGGGAGTTAGCGGATTTTTAATCATCACCGGAATATCCACGCCATGCAAGGCATCGGAAAGTTCCTGCACCGAGAATGGATTCACCACGGTGCGGGCGCCAATCCATAAAATGTCAACACCGTGTTTTAAAGCTTGTTCGACATGATATGGATTCGCAACTTCGGTTGTAATCAGAAATCCTGTTTCTTCCTTTACCTGTTGAAGCCATTTAAGCCCCTCAATACCAACGCCTTCAAAGTCACCCGGACGGGTTCTGGGTTTCCATATGCCGGCACGGAAAACCTTTACCTGTTCAATTTTTCTGAGTTCGCGGGCAGTTGATAGCACTTGTTCTTCGCTCTCGGCACTACATGGACCGGCAATCACAAATGGTTGATCTTTAATTGATAACCAATTCGAAACCTGAATATTTAATTTTTCGTCTGCCATAATTTATGTATCCGCAAAGGTACTATTTTAGTAAAGGGTACCAAAATCAGGTTTTCTTTAAAATGCTGATAAAATGCCATCGGCATAAAATCTAAGTTTGACAATTTGTATTTATTAAAGTACATTCGTGGGTAATTACAAACGAAATCGCAATTTTGCCTACATTAATTAAATTTAGAAAAATAAATATGTGAGACCAGTAATTATAAATATTTTAGCAGTCGCAGCGGGCATTGTTATCGGAAGCGCGGTGAATATGGGAATCATTATGATAAGCGGTTCTATCATTCCACCTCCTGATGGAGCCGATGTAACCACAATGGAAGGTTTAAAAGCATCTATGCATTTATTCCAACCCAGGCATTTTATTTTGCCTTTTCTGGCTCATACAATTGGGACTTTCGCAGGTGCATTACTTACAGCAATCATTGCGCAAAACCACAAAATGAAATTTGCGATGGGAATTGGAGTCTATTTCTTAGTTGGAGGAATCGCCAATATAATTATGCTTCCGTCTCCTTTATGGTTTACTATTTTCGACTTGGTGGCAGCTTATATCCCAATGGCTTATCTAGCAGGAATAATTATTATTAAGAAACAGAATATCAAAAAGATATGACCTTTTATACCTAAATAGCGATATTTTATAAAATCTAATATATACAGTACTTTTAAAAGAGAGAAATAGAAAGATATCAGTTTATGACACTTATAACTCACTGATTTTAAATATTGATTGACCTTTTTTCGGACACTAATCGGACATCATTTTGAAATATTTTATGCAATGATTCAACCGTCGGTTGAAATATTGGGCATCAGAATTGACGAGCCGGTAACCACTTTAACTGATTTGGCGGTTGCCGCTGTATGCTTTTATGCGTCGTATAAGTTATTTGGCTGGAAAGAAAAAGATAAAGTATTTTTTTATCTCAAGTATTATTTCCTGACGATGGGTTTAGCAACAACCATGGGAGGAATTTTTGGGCATGGGTTTCTATATCTCTTCTCATTCTCCTGGAAACTGCCAGGTTGGTTAATGAGTATGTTTTCGGTAATGCTGATCGAACGTGCTTCTATTGAACATATTAGCCCTTTGATCACGAAACGACTTGCAAGAAACTTTAAAATCATCAATTTCACTGAGTTATGTACCTTTGTCATCATTACTTATTCCACTTTAAATTTTTTCTTCGTTGAAGTACATACAGCTTACGGGCTATTATTTGTCGTTGCAAGCTTGCAGGTCTTTAATTTTTACAAAACAAAAGATACCTCAAGCAGATATTTCTTAATTGCAGTAGCGATTTCGGCCATTGCAGCTTTCTTTTTTATGAACAAAATTTCAATAAATATATGGTTCAATCATGCTGACCTGAGCCATACGATCATGACAATAGGTGCATATTTCTTTTACAAAGCGGCAAAAGAATTGAGGGCAACCAAGGAGATAAGGCAAAAAAGGATGACTGATGCATCCTTTACAAAAGGTTTAAAAACTTCAAATTTTTAATAAGTACAATTCAAAATCTAATCATATGATTAATAAGTTAATACAAAGAAAATCATTGGCGCCAATTGTATGGTTTTCTATTATTGCTTCTATCTTAACAATTTCTATTAAGTCAGCGGCATATTATATTACCAGTTCCGTAGGCTTTTTGTCTGACGCTATGGAGTCGTTTATAAATCTTGCAGCAGGCATATTAGCCTTTGTTATGCTTACCATTGCTGCACGTCCACCTGATAAAGAGCATCCTTTCGGTCATGATAAAGCAGAATACTTTTCATCTTTAATTGAAGGGGTACTCATTGTACTAGCTGCGATTGGGATCGTTTATGCAGCCATCAACCGAATGTATCATCCCCGTCAGTTGGACGAACTGAACATGGGTATGTTGCTTTCTTTTCTGGCATCCTTAATAAATCTGGCCACTTCCCGTATCCTTTTGCATTATGGCCGAAAACATAATTCTATTACGTTAGAAGCTGATTCTCAACACTTAATGACGGATGTTTGGACCACCGTAGGGATCATTTTCGGGATTTTACTGGTGAAACTTACCAATTGGCAACTATTGGATCCATTAATGGCTATTGCTGTGGCAATTAGCATTGTTTATACTGGTACGAAAATTATTATCCGTTCGACAGACGGACTAATGGACACCAAACTTTCAGAAAAGGAACTGCTTGTTATCAGACAAATCCTGACACGTTACAAGGTTGAGGAAATAGACTATCATGCTTTGTACACACGACAGGCTTCATCAAAAAGATTTATTTCCTTCCACCTTCTATTTCCAGGCGATTTCACCATCTATAAGGCCCATGAAATATCTAAAAAGATTGAAAAAGAAATAAAAGCCGAGTTTCCGTATTCTGACATTTTTATTCACCTTGAACCCATAAACGACCCGGATGCTTTTGATGATCATCTAAGTTAAAAATTCTAACATGTAGTGACTATTCTGCCTGTTAATTTCAATAAACCAAATTGATAAAGACAAGTTAAGGATAAGTGTCAGAATACAATCAAGTTATTCGATTCTATTTACAAAACTGATTTACCATTACAGGCAAAGCCATGTATTAATCTGTAGTTTAATATACTTACCAAATATATAGTGCTTTCTTTTTAGGTAGTATATTGCATATGAATAGTACTTGATGCAACTTTGCTGCCTAAAATAATTATAATATAATGAAGAAAGTAATCTTAAGTCTGTTCATAATAGCAGCAACAAGTTCAGTAATTTATTCACAAACAAAAACCGAAATAGTAAAAATGGAAACAACAACAAACAAAGAAATCACTTTAGGATTATCAAAAGCGATAATGACCGGGCAATGGGACAAAGTAGATGCCTTATTGGACGAAAACTTCCAGTACATTGGCGATGCACAGGCACCAATTGGCAAACAGGCTTACATATATTTCATGAAAGAAATGCTTTGCACCGCCATGACTAACATGGACATGAAATTTCCCAGAGTCGTTGCAGAAGGCGATATGGTATCAGTAGATTATACAAATGAGATGACCAACTCCGGACCATTTTTTGGAATTCCGGCAACAAATAAAAGAGTCATGGCAACCGGCCAGTTTATCCGTCAGATAAAAGACGGAAAAGTTGTGGCCGAATGGCAAACAACGAATATGTACGGTTTGATGGTGCAATTAGGCGTAATACCTGCACCACAAGGAAAATAATCTGGTAATTTAAATGAAAAAATGAGCTGAAAAGAATCGGCTCATTTTTTTTAATCCAAGGTTTTGATCAAAGAAATTCAGTCTAAAAAAGTACTCACGCATCATCCGCATGCCTTTCCAACGAATTGGGATTTAAACCCATACCGAGGATGCACCATCGGATGCAAGTATTGTTTTGCACAATATTCACATAAATACCTTG
>CANNKD010000240.1 GCA_947505205.1 Bacteroidota bacterium
CCATCATTGCCACAATGACTGCCATTGATGATAATTATGCGACCTTCGACCAAACTTCACTGATTCCGGTCGATTCCGGGCCGACGGTATCCTCTGAAATCCTTCAACCGAATAATTTTGGTTATCTCAAACTGACAAGTGAAGGAGGTGATTCTGCGACATTGGCAAAAATATATACCGATTTCAGGGATGCGCTAACTTATTTTAGCAGTGCCGATGTTCAAGGGTTAATCCTTGATATGCGTGTGAATACAGGTGGTGAAGATATGCTTTCGGCTGCACTTTCCGGTTTCTTCTCAACTGATACCATCCTTTATGAATATCAGAGTTTTCTCAATCCAAACAGCGGCGAGTTTGAACTTTGGCCTTTGTCGCTGGCGCATTTCAACCCGCAGACTTTAGGCCCTTATTTCAACCCGGATTATCCTGTCGGCTCTTTGTTCTCCGAACCTCAGGGATTACATTTCTCAAAACCGGTAATTGTGTTGGTTGGACCGCGAAATATCAGTTCTGGTGAAGGTATTCCAATGTCGTTGCAGCGGTTACCCAACAACAAAGTGCTTGGGTTTTATGGTAGCAATGGTTCTTTTGGCATGATGGAATGGTGGTCGTACCATTATCTTTACCTTCCTCCCAATGATCTTTATTTGAGATATCCTGTCGGACGATCGCTAAATGAAGAAATGAAAATCCAACTTGACAGCGATTCAACTATGACAGGAGGTGTTTTGCCCGATATTCGAGTTCCGATAAATGATTCCGTTATCGACCAGCTTTATATCGACAGTATTGATGTTGAGTTGAAATACGCAATCAAGCAATTGCATTCTTTGATTGGAATAAACGAACAAATCATCGTGAAGAGTGGACTTAGTTTAGAACAGATTTTCCCTAATCCGATCTCAAAATGCACTACAATTTCATACAAGTTGGCAGAATCAGATAAGATTAATTTGTCAATATTTGATCTTTCAGGAAGACAAATTTCAGTATTGATTCAGGAAACTCAAGAAGCCGGAATCCATCATATTTTCTGGGATGCTGAAAATATCCAGGCAGGCATTTATTTTGTTCGGATTGCGACGATTGGTGGAACTATCACGCGTAAAATCGTCGTGCTGTGATGCAAATTTGAGTGTTGTTTTGCCCCGAAAAAACGTATTATTGGTTAGATTATAAACCTTTTTGAAATAAATACAATCCAATGAAAAAACACAGTCTTTTAAGTATTTTACTGCTATTATTTCTGGTCATTATTATCAGTTCCTGTAAAAAGGAGGCCGACAAAGAAACAGAAAAGATCAACAATCAGATTGTGGCTCAGTGGGAACTGGTGAGCGATTCAATACTGACACATTCCGGGGTTCCGGGCATGATCATTGGCATATGGGCTCCGGATAGAAATCTCCAATGGGTTGTTGGAAAAGGGAAAGCCAATAGGTTGACTGGCGAAGCCCCTAATCCAAGCATGAAATATCGAATGGGAAGTCTGACCAAAACATATACCTATACAGTTTTGCTTCAGTTGGTGGACGAAGGAAAAATCAATCTAGCAGACAAACTTATTTCGTATCTTCCTGATTTTCCGAAAGCTGATAGCATCACAATCCGGATGCTATGCAATCACACCAGCGGAATATTTGATTATACGGAATCAAACCTGTTTCAATACGCACTATTCACCGATCCTTTTTACAAATGGAGCAGTACGGAAATGATCGACCTTGTTAAAACTGAACCCTTTTATTTTAATCCAGGAACTGCATTCAAATATTCAAACACGAATACCATAATCATTGGAAAGATAATTGAAGATATTACCGGAAACCTGATCTCGTCAGAGATTCAACAAAGGATTCTTGATCCACTTCACCTAACAAACACGATTTATCCTGCCGGTCTGGAAATTTCAGGAGCTTTTGTGCATGGCTACGGGTGGTATGATGGCGATACCACTGATGTATCACAGGCATACGATCCTTCGATGGCTGGTGCAGCAGGTGCCATGGTAGCCGATGTTTATGATATGAAAAATTGGGTTGAACATCTCGCTAAAGGAACATTACTTTCCACGGAAACCCAGTCGCATAGGCTTACTGTTATCGCAGCAACAGATGAGGATTGTGAAGAATATGGATTGTGAATTATGTATAAAATATCGCCACCCATGTGGGGACATACCGGAACAATTCCGGGATATAAAAACTGGGCTGGGTATTGTCCAACCGAAAATGTTACCATTGTCATCAGTTATAACGCTACGACCGACAAGCCAATGGTACTTGCTTCCCGATTAATGACCATTTACATAGATGCAGTAAAAAAATAGAAGCTTTACAGAGCGTGATTTATTCGCAAAACCCGAACTATTATTTCAATGGTTTGGGTTTTTTATTGGTTCTATTTTCATTTATATTTCGAAAATAATTGAACAAGTCAGATTTTTTAAATTTTGATATATTTTTCAAAGTACTGATATTGTGTGTTATATCCGTTTTCAAACGGTTACAAACACTTATATCCGTATGTAAGTAGTTGTTATACGACTACGCAGAAAGTACCACCATAATTTTGCTTCATCGTTCTTTCGCAACAATTACTAAACGTACTAAACTTTCAAATTTCACAAACAATTTAAATTTTAAAACCATGACAACATTACGCAACTCCGTACAACTGATTGGCCGTCCAGGCATCGATCCAGAGGTAAAAACCATCGCAAACGACCGCAAAATGGTACGTTTCACACTCGCAACCAACGATTATTATTTCAATAACAAAGGCGAGCGCATAGAAGAAACCCAATGGCACAATATCGTGGCCTGGGGTAAAACCGCCGATATCGTCGAGAAACTTGTAAAAAAAGGTAAGGAAATTATGATCGAAGGCAAACTTGCCTCCAACAATTGGGAAGACAAGGAAGGTGTGAAACACACACAGGTACAGGTCATTATCAACGAAATACTTGCTTTGGAAAAAGCATCTTAATTATCTTAAATCTATTCAAATTTCACAAACAATTTAATTTTTTAAACCATGACAACATTACGCAACTCCGTACAACTGATTGGCCGTCCAGGCATCGATCCAGAGGTAAAAACCATCGCAAACGACCGCAAAATGGCACGTTTCACACTCGCAACCAACGATTATTATTTCAATAACAAAGGCGAGCGTGTAGAAGAAACCCAATGGCACAGCTTGGTAGCCTGGGGCAAGACCGCTGAAATCGTCGAAAAACTTGTAAAAAAAGGTAAGGAAATCATGATTGAAGGCAAACTTGTTTACAATAACTGGGAAGACAAAGATGGCTTGAAACACTTACAAGTGGAGATAGTAATCAATGAATTACTCTCTCTGGAAAAAGCTTCGGAATAATATCTATATTGGCTAGCGTCTGGTGACTAGTATCTTATAAAGGACACTAGATGCTGGCCATTAAATGACATTAATGATTTAAATTCCAAGTCAACCATTGATTTACCAATGCATAATTAATGAAAACCATACCGCGTGGCGGTTTCGGTATTGTAGAATAATATAATCAACATGATCAAATTCCCCGTAGGGGATAAATAAGTATAATCATGAAACCAGGAACTTTTACACAATTATTTGTACAGCTGGTATTCGCTGTCAAAAACCGTGATGCCCTGCTGCATAAAAACGTCCAGAAACGTGTATTCGAATATATGAGTGGAATTATTACCCAAATGAATCATAAATCAATTATAGTAAATGGTGTTTCAGATCATGTGCATATTTTCATTGGCTTGAATCCTGCAAAAACAATTTCAGATACAGTGCATGATATAAAAAGAAGCACGTCCCAGTTTATCAATAACGAAAAACTTTGTCCTTTCAAATTCGCTTGGCAGGAAGGATATGGTGGATTTACATATAGTCGCTCACAGATTGAAGATGTGTATCAATATATTTTGAGACAGGAACACCACCATAAAATCCAAACATTTAGGGAAGAATACATGCAATTTCTGAAAAAATTTGAAATCGAGTATAATGAAATATTCTTGTTTGATTTTTTGGATGATGTTTAACCTCTACGAGGTATCTGAACGATCTATCAATCTTTTCTACAATATTTTATGCCCTACGGGCAATAAACCAATTTCTTTTTTAGCCAGCTTCCATTCCGACTTTATGCCCTACGGGCAAAAATCCAAAAGGGGTAATTTCTGATCAATCATTATGAAACAAATGAAAACCATACCGCGTAGCGGTTTTAGTATTGTAGAAAACCAAAATGGATATGTTCTTATTCCCTGTAGGGGATAAACAAGAAAA
>CANNKD010000241.1 GCA_947505205.1 Bacteroidota bacterium
GTTACTTTTCGTGTAAGATCTGAAAATAATGTGATACAATATTGGGCACATTCTTCTGCAGTAGCATTGCCAAGTGGTGACATTCGTTCTGTAAAATCCATCAGTCCATCAATACCTTTTACGCCGCTGCCGGCTGTGGTTCTGGTTGGTGATTGAGAAATGGTATTCACACGTATTTTCTTTTCCCGACCATAAATATAACCAAAACTACGTGCGATTGATTCGAGCAACGCTTTCGCATCAGCCATATCATTGTACCCGTACAAAGTGCGTTGCGCTGCCACATAGGAAAGACCAACAACAGAGCCCCATTCATTAATTGCATCCAATTTGTTTGCCACCTGAAGCATTTTATGAAAACTAACCGCTGATATATCAAGCGTTTTATTCAAATATTCATAGTTTAAATCGTTGTAAACGCGATGTTTACGTACATTTAATGACATTCCGATTGAATGCAAAACAAAATCAACTTTGCCTCCAAGGACTTCCATGCTTTTAACAAAAACATTCGTCAGATCTTCAACCGAAGTCGCATCGGCAGGTATCACCAAAGCATTACACTTTTCTGATAACTCATTGATTTCTCCAAAACGCAAAGCCGTTGCTGTATTGCTCAGTGTAAAGATTGCTCCTTCTTCATGAGCGAGTTCTGCAATTTTCCATGCAATAGATTTATTATCAAGCGCACCAAAAATGATTCCCTTTTTTCCTTTCAGTAAGTTATATGCCATGATTATCTTATTTTTTTACGTTATTTTTCAGAGCCGCAAAGATACAAATATATGATAGAGTGGAACGTTTTAGTATCTTATTGAATTAATGATACTTATAAAATATGAAGTTGTTGAAAATGATGAAAACCCACAAATTAAATGCTTTTGATCAACTCTTTGGCAGCATTTCTTGAGGCTTCAGTGATAGTATCATCGCTAAGCATACGGGCAATTTCATCAATACGTTGGTTATCATTAAGTTGAATAATTTCTGATTTGGTACGATCTGAGTCTTCAATTTTATAAACAAGTAGATGCTGATGAGCTTTTCCGGCAATCTGAGGTAAATGTGTGATACTGATTACCTGTACTTTAGCAGACAATCCCGACATAATTCGACCGACTTTTGACGCTATTTCACCTGAAACTCCAGTATCAATTTCATCAAATATCAAAGTCGGTGTATAACGTTGACCGGATACTAAATTCTTGATTGCCAACATCAAACGCGACAATTCACCTCCAGAAGCAACCTTTGCAATTTCTTCTAACTGACCACCTTTATTTGCACAAAACAGGAACTTTACTTTGTCCAAACCTGTCGATTCAGGTTCCATTAATGCATCGAATTGAATTTGAAATCGTGCATTTGGCATTCCCAGATTTACCAAAACATCAGAAACTGATTTTTCGATTATCGGAACAGCGCTATTTCTGCCAGTTCGTAAATCCTGCGCGAGTTTAATGACCAAACTCCTCGTTTCCTTATGATGATTTACCAATTTTTCAATTTGATACTCTGATTGATCAATTTTCTGAATTTTTGCAAGGATTTCATCTCGAAGATTTATTAATTCCGTATTTGTCGAAACACGATGTTTATGTTGAAGTTGTGTTAATAAATCAAGTCTACTTTCAACGTTAACCAATTCATTTTCGTCGAAATAGATTTTACTTTCCAAGAATGACAGCTCCTTGGCTATATCTTTCATCTCGATGTGACAGCTATTCAACCGATCTGTTAATAATTCGACTTCCGGTAGTATTTTATCAAATTTATTCAGCTGAAACAGTGTTTCCTTCATCAAACCTGCGGCATTTACGTCACCTTCATTGAGAAAATCGATGGCTCCTAATAGGCCGGATCGCAAATCGACTGCATGCGTGAGCATTTCATATTTTATTTTCAATTCCTCATACTCACCAACGCTCAGTTTAGCCTTTTCCAACTCCTCAAACTGAAATTTGAAATAGTCAATATCGGTTGATTTCTCAAGGGCAAGCTTTTGCATTGAATCCAATTCTTTTGTAAGCTGTCTGAAATTGTGAAAGGCTGATTTATAGGATGTTAATAGCAAATCATGCAACGCTAACTCATCGATTAACTCTAATTGAAAACTGGCATTTGACAATAACAATGAATCATGTTGAGAGTGAATATCCACTAAAAAACCACCAATTTCCTTCAGTAAATTAAGATTTACGGGTGTATCGTTAATAAATGCTCTGGTTTTTCCGCCTGGATTGATTTCTCTTCGCAACACAGTTTCGTCCTGATAATCGAGATCATTTTCAAGAAAAAATGATTGAATTTTCATTTTCGAAAGGTCGAAAATGGCTTCAACAACACATTTTATGCTTTGATCCATCAACACATTCGTTTCGGCTCTATTTCCCAATACCAGCCCAAGTGCACCTAATAGAATTGATTTTCCGGCACCGGTTTCGCCTGTGATAACAGTAAACCCTGGAAATAAATCAATCTCAAGACGTTCTATAAGTGCGTAATTGGTGACTTTTAGGCTAAGCAACATATTTCAGACGAATTTTCACAAATGTAAGAAATTAGTCAAAACAAAATTGCCAGCTATTTGGCAAGAATTTTCTCGTAATCGGAGGCATTTGCCGGATCAATATCACGCATGATATTCACTGCTTTTGTCTTCTCCTGGGGGCTGCCTTTTGAGTATATTTTGATTATTTCATCTCTTTTGGCATCAATCATCAACTGTAATAGAAACAATCCGGGACGATTACTGTGAATTGTATTGAGATAATTAAGGGATTCTCCAATTTTTGCTCTACCGTCATCAGGTTTATCCGACATAATATCTAATCCCAGACGATGATAATCATAAATAAATTGACGCATCGGACGGTAAGCTGCATTTTGCAGATTTTCAACCATCCAATAACGGTTTCTGTTTCCATCAAATGCTTTCCAACCTTTATCAGGAACATTTTGCGCGCTGTTGACAATTGACTCTGCTGCTTTGTAAAAAGGATCACCACCATAGAGCGAGTAACTGTCGAAATCGAGACCTAAAAACATATAAGCATAATACGCTAAAGTTGATGTCAGATTTGATCCAAAAGTATTCTCGTTGTATTCAAGTGTCTGAGATTCAAGATATCTGAATTGAAAGTTTTCATCTACATAATTCAATAAAACGGAATTATAGGATGTGTTAAAGATCGGTCTTCGTAAAATCAGATTCAAAGTTGCTTTAAATTCATCAGATGAAATGCGTTCATTGATGGTGATTAATATGGAGCATTCTATGCGCTCCTGGGTCTTTATATTTACATTAGTCCACTTGCGGTTATTCATGAAATCATACAAAGATTCCTGTAAAGCTTCGAAAACGCGGCGGTCAGTTCCTTCAATTCCGGGTGCAGTAACCCGAATATCACAATTGAATTCTTGTGCCTTAAGTTGCGTTAATCCGATTACGAACCAAAATATTAAAACCAATCGATACTTCATCTATTTCAATTATATAACTAAAAATACATTATAAATATCAAATATTCAATCTAATAGCAATGTGATTTACAATATCTGAAGCCACTTCTGATTTATCTTTCAGGGCAAATGCGGTAATGGTTTCATCACGGTCAATCAAAGTTATTTTATTTGTATGATGTTTAAAACCTGCACCGGCATCTTCCATTGTGTTTAGAACGATTAAATCAAGGTTTTTGTTGTGTAGTTTTAGCAAAGCGTTATCAACAGCATGATCCGTTTCGAGTGCAAAACCAACCAAAAACTGATTCTTCTTTTTCACTTTTCCCAGATTCAGAAGAATATCTTTTGTCTGAATGAGGTTCAAGGAAAATTTAGATCCTGACTTTTTCAACTTTGTTTTTGTAACAACTTCAGGTGTGTAATCGGCTACTGCTGCGCTCATTACAGCAATATCAGCCTGTTCAAAAAGCAATATTGCCTGTTCAAACATTTCATTTGCTGTGGTGACCGGATACACATTCACATTTTGATGACTAATTTTCAGGCTAACCGGTCCCGAAATCAAATCGACTGTGGCTCCGCGGTTTGCAAAGGCTTCAGCTAATTTATAACCCATTAAACCAGAACTATGATTACCAATAAAACGAATCGGATCGATGGGTTCATGCGTTGGTCCGGCTGTGATCAAAATCCGAAATTTTGAGAATTGTTTACCTTGTTTGAAATGATTTTTAATGGTTTGAAATATCACTTCCGGCTCTTCCATACGGCCTTCACCGCATAACCCACTTGCTAATTCACCTTTCCCTGGAGGAATAATGCTATTACCACGTTTCTGTA
>CANNKD010000242.1 GCA_947505205.1 Bacteroidota bacterium
CAAATAATTTCGTAAGTTAGTCCCTCTTTTTCAGTTACTTCCATAATCCACTTCACCAATTCAGGAAGTGATTCTTCCTCGTTCAACAGTGGAATAACAATAGATAAATTCATATTTTAATTTAAAGGGGTATTTGTTCGGTTTTGTCTTTTTTAATGAATGCGGAAACAATTGCAGCGATAGCAGCGGATGCTATTGGTGACATCCATAACGATTTAATAAAAACTGTTATGGCGTTTTTTAAATCTTCAAATTGTTCAGTTATATCCCCCATTTGTTCTTCCGACATGCCCATATCTTCATATTTGGAAATAGCAGCATCGATTTTATTTGGCATATATTGGGTATCAATTATACCATTCAAAATATAGCTGAAAATACTATTTAAATACATGGCTATCAATAATATAATAAACCCACCGAGCAGCGCCTGGACATAAGTTATTTTCTTATCCAAATCTTCATCTCTGAGTTTATTAATGCCAATAACCGTAAATACGATCATTAACCCAAATTGGAATAATCCATTTACGATCGAAAAGAGGATGCTAAAGAGATCAACGTCAAGTGCATACAATAATACAGTGAAGACAATAAGTGCAGATCCTGAAATCAGACCAAATTTTACTGGAGTTTTGAAAGGAATCATAGCTGTAAATTTTTAAGGTTATACTTATTCAATAAAGCGATTTTTTCTTTTGGCAAAAATAGCAATAATCAACGCAAAAATGGGCGTTAACACAATATAATAAAGAAAGTAAAGCGAAGCGATCGAGAGTGGTGATAGCAAACCCTTCACGGCTTCTCTTTTATTGGTGATTTGATTGTAACTCAATCCTTTCCCCGAAAGCATCACGTCTGATTCAACCATTAAAACCCTTGAGTCAATTGTTGGTTTGGCAATATTGGTGTAGATATAATAAACTCCTATTGAAAACAAGAAACTCAGTAGGATTCCGGAAAGCATTGATAATTTAAAAGACTGCTTGAAACCTAGCACACCTAATCCAAATGAATCACGTAATATTTTCGAGCTTAGCCAGAAAGAAAACAATGGGAAAAGATAAATAAAAATGTAATATACTGAATAATAGTTATTTGTAAGATAGTTCAATCCAAAATAGAGGAATAGCAATATCAAACCCGAAAACAATCCGGACAACAGCCCTACAAACCAAAAGTGTTTTGATAAGTACATATTTTATTATCAATGAATGTCTTGGTGCAAACGTAAGAAATCAATCGATACGAAACCAATTATCAATCAAGAATAAGACTTTTAAAAACAGAATTCAAAACGAAGCGGCTGATTAAAGGAAGTTATTTTTTGAAATTTCTTGGTTCAACAGGAAAAAATAGTACTTTTGCGGTGGGTAAGTCTTATACGACCAGCTCCTATCGAATTCCCCCAGGTTTGGAAGAAAGCAAGGGTAGGTGGTTGAGCGGTGCGATATAAGTAGCTTACCCATTTTTTTTGTCATTTTCTTTGATAAAAAATGCTACTTTAGCAGAAAATAAAGCAAAATGCTTCTGAAAATATATCCTGAAAACCCATCTCCACGAAGTATTAAAACTGTTGTAGATTGCCTGAATGATGGAGGTTTGGTTATCTTTCCAACAGATACAGTTTATGGTTTGGGATGCAGCATTTATCAACCAAAAGCGGTTGAAAGAATTGCCCGTATTAAAGGAATAAAAAAGGAAAAAGCCAATTTTTCATTCATCTTCCACAATCTCAGTATGTTATCAGAATTTACCCGTCCTATATCGAGTGAGGTTTATAAAATGATGCGTCGAAATATGCCCGGTCCATTCACCTTTATCCTGGAAGCCAATAATAATATTCCCAAACTTTTTCAGAGCAAAAAGAAAACTGTTGGGATTCGCATACCAGATGAAAGTATCATTCAGACGATTGTTCAGGAGCTTTGCCACCCTATCATGACCACTTCAATTCATGATGATGATATAATTATTGAATACACCACCGATCCTGAAATTATATATGATAAGTTTTGTGAAAAAGTGGATATTGTTATCGATGGGGGCTTTGGTGGAAATCAGGTGAGCACTGTGGTTGATTGTACTGGTAATGAAATAGTTATTACCCGGCAAGGAAAAGGATTACTATTGTAATTGAAAATAACCAATTATTTTGTAGGATATATCGATAAAAAAAGTACTTTTGCACCTCGTTTTGATGATTCGTTAGCTCAGCTGGTAGAGCATTTGCCTTTTAAGCAAAGGGTCTCGGGTTCGAATCCCGAACGGATCACTTTTTGAATGTCAAAATTCATAAATAGCACTAATTCTAAAGGAGTTAGTGCTTTTTTTATTCCCCTCCTACTCCATTATTTTCATTTTTTACACTATTTCAAGATACCATTTGGTGTCCATTTTTCTATTATTTTTTTGGGACACCAAATAACACATAATGTTATGAATTTCAGTCAATTATATTATGTTTTTGACGAAAAATATTGTATCTTTAAAGAAGTTATGAATGTCTATATTTCAATCCAATATTATATGAGAAATGCTACTGTAATCCCATTTTATCTTCGCAAAACCAGAATAAATAGTAAAGGTTTTGCACCTATTTGCATGAGAGTGGCTGTAAATAACCGCAGAATCGACCTCACAACCAACCGATTTGTTGATCCTTTAAAATGGTCTGCTGCAAGTAGGAACTTCATGAGTACTACCTAGGAAGTCGGAACCATTAACACATACCTCTCAAATCTGAGGTTGAAAATCTACAAACACATCAATGCTTTGGAATTAAAGGATGCCGAAGTAAATCAGATTATCTTTTGTGCTAATAGTTAATCCACTTTGCATCAAATTCGAAATAAATAATTGCTGTTCAATGACTTGACAGACGTCGAAATCAGATTTGTGTACTACAGATTTTTTCTTTTCAAATGGAGCTTATTTGGAATTTTAACATCAAATTCAAACGAACATCAAAACTTAATCAGGTTCTTTATTTTCAACTGCATATAACATAAACTTCGTGCTTCCTCGTCTTGCAGCCGAGCAGGCGACTTCCGACCTTTTTTTTACCATTTTCATTTTGAATTAAAGTTTAACCGCAGAGGGCGCTGAGTTTTACGCAAAGATTCGCAGAGAGAATTTTTCACTTTTCATTTTTCACTGCTTAAAATCCAGTTACCAGAAACAAGCATCCAGAAACGAGCATCCAGAAACCAACAATTTTACCTCTTCCATTTTGAAATTAAATTTAACCGAGAAGACAACGAACTTCGTGCTTCCTCGTCTTGCAGCCGAGCAGGCGACTTCTGACTTTTTCGCTTTTCATCCAATATCTCCCTTGAAAATTTGAATATTTACGAACAAACTATATGCGTAAATGACAGATTATATGCTATTTACACAAAACTATCCAGAATAAATATAAATTATAGCCTTAACAATTTAATAATTTGATATTTGGTTTATTCTTTATTTCTTTGTAGCCTGAATTACTGTTCGATAATCGTTTTTAATTTACCTATTTAGGCATTAAATTTTTAATAAACCATAAAAAACAAATCTTATGAAACGTACACTTTTACTCTTATTTTTTGCACTCGGCATGGGGTATGTTGGGTGGGGTCAGGCAACTTTACCTGCCACAGAGCAATTTAACTATGCTGTTGGAGAACTTAGAACTGTTGGAAGCGGTAACAATTGGACCAGAATTAGTGGCACTACAAATGACTTAACAGTTGAAACTGGAAATACTACATATAATGGTTATCTAGGATCAAATGGAAGAAATGTAGTTTTGAATAATGGAGATGCTGATGATTTAAAATACACATTTACAAGTCAAAATTCTGGAAAAATATATGCCTCCTTTACATTGAATGTTACGAATACAACAGGTTTAGGGGTAGGTGCTTATTTTGTTAGTTTAGGAACTGGCACTTCCAGTTTTGCAACAAGATTATTTATTAAAACTGGAGCTGTATCAGGATTTGCATTAGCCGTTGCTAGAAATAGCAACACTCCTTCTACATATTCAAGCGATCTTAGTACTGGTACAAATTATTTAATTGTAATTGCTTATGAGATTGTTTCTGGTGCCACAAATGACATCGCAAGTTTATGGATAAATCCAACAATAACAACAACTGAACCTGCAGCAGGTTTTACGATAACAGGGGCTGTCGCTGATTTTGCAATTGATGGATTTATGCTTCGTCAAGCATCTGGATCGCCTAATGCAACCATTGATGATTTAAAGGTTTCAACTACTTGGAGTGGATTATTCAATAAACCA
>CANNKD010000243.1 GCA_947505205.1 Bacteroidota bacterium
AATATTAGCGAAATCTATCCAATAGTCAAAAAAGTTGATGAGGTTTCTGAAGATGCATTAACATACAAATTATATTCACAAGGAATTACTTTCTATTTAGAAAGGAACTCAAATAATGAACTGAATTTGAGCAAAATAGTCATACATAATAAAATTAATTGAACGGCTTATAACGAACTTGCAACCGCCACAAATCGAGCCTCAGTAAGGCTTAGCACAGTTGCACCTTTGGGGCTGTTGCAAGCAAAGCGTTACCAGCCATAAAAATAAAAACCAGAATGTGAGATCGATTGAAATAATGTGTATATTTGTAATTACAATGTGATTATAAAATCGAAACTTATGCAAATATCAGTGATCGACATCGGAAATTCTAAAGGGATCAGATTGACAAAAAATCTATTAGAGAAATATGACATCAAAGATAAAATCGAATTGATTCTGGAAAAAGGTAGGATTATTTTAAAACCTGTCTCAAAGCCAAGACAAGATTGGGAAAAATCATTTCAAGAGATGCATGCAAATGGGGATGATAAACTTTTGATTGATGACATTTTTAACGACGAAAATCTTGAGGAATGGAAATAAAACAATATCAGATTATTATCGTCAACCTGGATCCCACAGTCGGAAGTGAAATAAGAAAAATAAGGCCATGTATAGTAATCTCACCCAATGAGATGAATAAACATTTAAGAACTATAACGATTGCGCCTATTACGTCGAGGTCCAAGGATTATATGACGCGAGTTAAAATTGAACTCGAAGGCAATGATAATTGGATAGCACTTGATCAAATTCGAACCATAGACTTGACAAGGATCGTGAAAATTATTGGCGAGCTTGGTATAAAGGAAATTAAAAAAGTCAAATTAGTCATTAAAGAAACCTTTGTGGATTAACAATTTACGGCTGGTAACATGCCGCTAAATCGCAACAAAACCGGCCGATTCGTGCTGATTAAAGTGCTGCCTTTGATGCGTTTAGCGGCAACGCGTTAGTACCAAACCCAAATTAGCAACCCCTTGACAAGTACGTATTAATATCGTATATTTGTACGTCTATAATATAAATCATGGATACAAAACTCACATTAAAGCTAAAAAAGACTGTAATTGATAAAGCAAAAAAATATGCATCAGATCACGAAACAAGTTTATCCCGGATTATTGAAAATTATTTAGCTGCGATTACAGCAGAATCAACAGAGCCTGAGGAAATTTCTCCTCTTGTGAAGTCTATCAGTGGTGTTATTAATATTCCACCAAACTTCAATCACAAACAGAGTTTTCATAAACACCTTAACGAAAAGTATTTATGAAACACAAAGTGTTTGTTGACACGGATATTATTTATGATATGCTTGCAGAACGGCAACCGCACTATCAGGCGGCTGCCAAATTATTTACTCTTTCTGATGAAGGGAAAATTCTAATTTTCATCTCTGCCTTAACAGTTGCCAACATTCATTATTTAATCTCAAAGCAACTTTCCTCGGATGAAGCAAAACAAATAATTAGAAAATTTAAGCTTCTGGTGAATATAGTACCAATTAATGAGAAAATCATTGATCTCGCACTAAATTCTGATTTCAAAGATTTTGAGGATGCTATTCAGTACTACTGTGCATTAGAAAACGATATTGAATTACTTTTAACTCGTAATTTAAAGGATTACAAAAAGGCTCAAATTTCAGTTATGACAGCTCAGGATTTTATCAATTTATAATTGGGTCAGGTACTAACATATAGCGTTCAATCCATGATGGCGCTTGCGTGCGTTTGGATTGAACGTGACGTTGCACGGAATCCCTTCTATTATGGGTAAAGAATCGGGGTTTTGGATAGATTGGAAATGGAGGGTTTATTTTTGATGCGGTGTTTTGCTTTATTCTTCCACCAGTTTTATACTTTCTTTCTTTTCGGGAACAATTTTAATGAATAATTTTCTGATTTTTTTCTGCTCTTGCTGATATTATTCCGGTATGGCATACGATCCCCAGTCCATTCAGGTTTATTAAACGGATATGGTTGAGTGTTGTGCTGATGGTTTCTGTTGTCGTAAACGCCATAGCGGCATCGGCGGTGCCCGCTGACGGGGAAGAATTTTGAAGACGACCATTTCCCCACCACAACCTGAACATCTGGACGGATCAAAACCCATGCGTGTGATAGCGATCTGTTGCCAGGTAAGTTTCTTTTTCGGCGGAACATACAGAGATCATTCAACTGCTCAGGAAGGGTGAAAATCACATGAAAATACTTCACCGGCAGCAAATCATCTTCACGAGCCATCACCCAGCGTTCAAGATCAATACCCTGGCATTTTGGACAATGCCTGTTTCGGCAACTGTTATAGGCATATTTTATCTGACCGCAGTCTTTACAGACTTCTTCATGCCCGCCCAAAACTGAGGTACGGCAGTTTTGGATGGCAGTTAACACCTTCAGTTGATGCCGGGAAATCCCCTGCATAACAGACAGCCGTGGAAGAAAACGTTCTACGAAGGCCTGCAACTCATAGCGAGGTTGGGTCATTGCCCTTTGGGGAACAGGGTCGAGAGCGGACTAAAACCGCGGTGTGGGGCAACCTGGGTAATATGAAGGTATATCATGGTGGTTTGTACCTTTACATGCCCCATCTGATTCTTTAGGGTGACAATATCCAACCCATCTTCCAGCAAATGCGTGGCATATCTGTGACGCAGGGTATGAACACAAACTTTCTTTTTTATCCCGACACGCTTTATTCCCTGACCAAGCAGATGGCGAACGGCTGCCTCACTTATGGGAGACCCCTTGATCCGTCCGTTAAACAAGTAGTCCTGGGGATTGGAATCGTCAATGTAGCCCTTCAATCCTCTGATTAGCATCGTAGAAATTGGCACATACCGGTCTTTCTTATACTTTGACTGCCGGATATGAATCGTTTTACGATCGAAATCTACATCTTTGATTTGCAGGTTGATCAATTCGCTGATACGTAAACCACCATCGTAAATCGTTCCGATGATCAACCGGTGCTTCTGGTATTTAGGGGTAAGAATTAATCTTTTGACCTCTTCTTTCGATAAAACAACCGGTAAGGTTACAGGATATTCAATCTCCGGAAGTGCCAGTTCCATCTCCTTGACACTGTAAATCCGGTACAATTGACGTAGCCCATAAACCAAATGCTTGAACGTGCTTAAACTGGGTGTTGAATTAGCTCGCATAAACAACAAATACTCCTCTAATTCATCAATACTCAGTTCCAGGGGCGAACGCTCATAGAATAGCACCAGTTTACTTATCTGTAGAAGGTAATTGTCCACAAAGGACTCGCTCTTGCCCGCAACAATAAACTTGCGAGTAAAGGCCTGGCTAATCTCACGGAAACCCGCAACCTTGTCGCAGGCTTCATCTTTAATCGTTTTTCGACTCATGTTTGTAGAATTTATTGGTTAAACATGAGTCTTATACGAATATTTGCTATTTTTGATAGGCTATCCCGCCAAAGCGGGATTTAGTGCAACGAGCCGCTAAATCGCAACAAAACCAACCGATTCACGCTTATTAAAGTACTGCCTTTGATGCGTTTAGCGGCTGTACGTTATATGCGATTATAAAGAAACTAATTACCAAATTGGGAAGGATTTCAAAATTATTACATGAAATGTTTCACTTTCGGGCAACATTCCTTATCTTTGCATTGTGAACGAAAAGCAGAAACATAGAACAATCATATTTTACAAGGACTACTTTGAAAATTTCTTTGTACAACAGCGAGCCAAAGTACAAGAAAAGATTATCTGGACTTTTGACTTGATTGAAGAGGTACAAAGAATTCCTGCAACATATCTCAAGAGTATTGAAGATACAGATGGTCTTTATGAAATCCGAATTCAGTCAGGCAGTGACATATTTCGAATTTTCTGTTTTTTTGACCAAGGTCGATTAGTAATCTTGGCAAACGGCTATCAAAAAAAATCACAAAAGGCTCCTAAACAGGAAATAGAAAAAGCACTTAAAATAAAAAAAGAATATGAAAACGAAAAACGATAATATACAAACACTTAGCCAATTCAAGGACAAACATTTCGGGAAACCTGGAACAAAAAAAAGAGATGAACTTGAATCAGGTTATGAGAACTTTAAAATTGGCGCCTTGATTCATGAAGCCAGACTTGAAAAAGGCTTAACACAGGAAGAACTTGCCATCAAGGTAGGAACAACAAAG
>CANNKD010000244.1 GCA_947505205.1 Bacteroidota bacterium
CTTTGGAAAACACTGAATCAATCTTTATAAATCAAATAATAAAATATATTATTGAAATATAAAATCATGAAAATATTTGTCAAAAATACCGTCATTGTTCTCATCTTATTTTTGAATATTTCACTTTGGGCTCAGTCAGATTCTCTATATAATCAACTTGCCGATAGCCGGAATAAAGCACTAAAACGTCAAATCGATTTTCGTTTCAGAGGTGGCAGTGGAGAGTTTGAAAAGATTTTCTATTCGAAAGTTGAATATACACTCGAAGCACGAAAAGCCTGTGTAATGGGTATTGTCATTTTGTCGTTCAAGGTAGATTGCAACAACAAAATGGGCGATTTTCATATAAAAAACCCGCTTGGTTATGGATTGAGCGAAAAACTCGGTCAGTTTTTTGCGGCTACTGAAGGCAATTGGAATACCTGTACCGATGAGAAATATTCACGTTTTGAAATTCCCATTCAATTTATTCTGGAGCAGAATGAAATTGGAGGCAAAGGTTATATGGTTGTCGAAGGAAAATATCCAGGTTTTAAATGTAAAAGCGATGCCTATTATCTCGAAATATTTGATGAATTAAAAGCCAAAAACAAAACCAAAAAGGCTCTTGAAGCCTTAGACGAGTTGGTAAAACGCGATCCATACAACACTACATATTACGACTTAAAAAAAGAATATCTTGGTCAAATTAAAGAAGAGAAGAAATAATGCTTCAGTTACTGAATCAGTTTGATACACAATTGTTTCTGTTTTTGAACGGATTACACGCTCCTTTTTTAGATCCCCTGATGGTATTTGTTTCCGGAAAGTTGAGCTGGATTCCGCTTTATCTGTTTTTCCTGTATTTGATTTTTAAATCATCCAATGGTCGGAGCCAAATCATTTTGATTCTCCTGTTTGTTGCTTTGTTGATTTCGGTCTCAGATCAGGTTTCTGTTCAAGCATTTAAAAAAGTTTTTGAACGGCCGCGACCATGTCATGAAGTTGATTTACAACCATATATATACATGCCTGGTGGTGAATGTGGTGGCGCCTTTGGATTCATTTCGTCACATGCTGCCAACAGTTTTGCTATAGCCGGATTTTTATTCCTGCTTTTGCGAAAGCACTTTCGGTGGATTGGATATGTGGTTTTCCCTTATGGGATCATCGTTTCTTACAGCAGAATCTATTTGGGTGTTCATTATCCGGGTGATGTAATGATAGGTGCGATGGTTGGATTGTTAATTGGCTGGCTCATTTTTCTTTTGTTCCAATTTATGCAAAAGCACGTTTGTCCACAGCAATGCTAACCGATTAATAGTGAAAGAACTATTGTCTCAAAGGAAATTTACCTGAACCGGACTGTTTCTGCCCATGCCAAGTAATAAGGCAGCATTGCCTTGATTGAGAGCTATTTCCAGAAAACCATGCGAACCGAATAATGCCAGATGATCCGGCACAGCAACATCGAGATAACTGGTATGAATGCGTTTGACTTTATAAGTGTTGAAAGCGATTTCGAAAGCACGTGCCCTTTGTTCAAAACGGAATAATTTTTCCGAAATATTGGTAATCAGATTCCCATAAGTATCGATATAGATAACCATTCCTTTGATCGACTTATTGTCGATGGTAGGTTGAAACAACAGTTTTGCATTTAGCTGTTCACATGCATCACCTAACTGATCGATTGGCAGTCCTTTTGCAATATGAATGGCGGCTTTAACAAAACGATCGCGGGTGCTGAATGTAAAATAGCCGGTGTCGGCAGGAATGTCGAGATGAAACATCTGATTGGGTACTTCGCCTAAAATCATCGAGAATATTCCAGTATCAGCTCCAATAAAATAATGTCCTTTCGCTTCGATGGCAAGATGCGGAATGTCCATCGATTCTTCTGAATTCACACCAATAATGTGAATGGTTCCTTTAGGGAAGCTCTGAAAACAGTTGCGGATAGTGAATGCAGCACCTTCGAGATCGAAATGGCGAATGTCATGCGAAATATCAACAACAATCGCATCGGGCAACTGTGCATAGATTGTCCCTTTGACGGCTGCGAGATAATAATCAGACGTTCCCCAATCACTTGTTAAGGTAATAATCGCCATCGAACGATGCTTGATATTTGTGAAACAATTGGTTTACAACTATTTAATAATAGTGTTCACCGTGTGTATTTTTTACAAAGATAAAAAAACACTTCTTAATCTATTGTGATGCGCTATAATTAAATTAGAATTAATTGCAAATCGATTAAAAGTGTTGGAAGGAAATGAATAATTTTGGCAAAAATTACGCATCAAAAATCTTAACAGGTATGAGCGAACAAATTATTCAAATTGAAAACATCAGTCCGCTCGATCTGTATGGTGCAAATGACAATCATTTGGAAACCGTAAAAAGTCTGTTTCCGAAATTGAAAATTATCGCCCGTGGCAATTATGTGAAGCTGATCGGTGATCCGGAAGAGATCGCTTTCTTTGTGAAACGCTTTGATTTACTGATGATTCAAATTGAAAGATTTGGCAAGGTGACCACAAAACAGATTGAAGAGATCATGAAGAATGAGATCGTGGTAAATCCTGACGCGGTGATTCAATCGGCTGATGTGCTGGTACACGGCCCTGGAGGATTGCAGGTACGTGCCATTACTTCAAATCAAAAGCTGATGGTGAAATCGAGTGATGCAAATGATCTGATATTCGCTATTGGTCCGGCCGGAACAGGTAAAACCTATACCGCCGTAGCATTGGCCGTGCGTGCCTTGAAAAACCGTTGGGTGAAACGAATCATCCTCACGCGTCCCGCAGTCGAGGCCGGTGAAAATCTGGGTTTTCTACCGGGCGATCTGAAAGATAAACTTGATCCATATCTGCAACCTTTGTACGATGCTTTGCGCGATATGCTGCCGGCGGCGAAGTTACTCACTTACCTCGAAGATGGTACCATTGAAATTGCACCGCTTGCTTTTATGCGTGGAAGAACACTTGATAATGCTTTTGCAATTCTCGATGAGGCCCAAAATGCAACAAGGAGTCAGATGAAGATGTTTTTAACCAGAATGGGAAAATCGGCAAAGTTTATCGTTACGGGTGACATCACCCAAATCGATTTACCGGCAAAACAGCCTTCAGGATTATTGCATTCATCGCAGGTTCTGCGTAATATTGAAGGAATAAATTTTATTTATCTGGATGAAAGCGATGTCGTTCGGCATCCATTGGTAACGCGCATCATCAGGGCATACAAGCAAAATGAAGATGACCGAGATCCCAATTCAAAAGAAACAAATACTGAAATAACCCAAAAAACTGATATAATATGAATACCGAAGCCATTTTAAAGACGAATTTCAGTTTCCCAAAACAAAAAAACCTGTACAAAGGGAAAGTTCGCGATGTATATAATATTGACGATAAATTATTGGTGATGGTTGCCAGCGATCGCATTTCTGCTTTCGATGTGGTGTTGCCAAAAGGAATCCCATATAAAGGTCAGGTTTTGAATCAGATAGCTTCGATGTTTTTGGACGCAACAAGAGATATTGTGCCAAACTGGAAAATCGCTAGTCCTGATCCTATGGTTACCATCGGCCATTATTGTGAGCCGTTTCCGGTAGAAATGATTATCAGGGGATATTTAACCGGCAGTTCGTGGCGCACCTATAAAAAGGGCCAACGCGATATTTGTGGCGTTCCGGTTCCCGATGGAATGAAAGAGCATCAGCGGTTCGAAAAACCAATCATTACGCCAACCACAAAAGCGGTTGAAGGACATGATGAAGATATTTCACGCGAAGAAATACTGTCAAAAGGTATTGTTTCGGAAAAAGATTATCTCCAGATGGAAGATTACACTTATAAACTCTTTGAACGAGGTACGCAAATGGCAGCCGAACATGGACTTATTTTGGTTGATACCAAATATGAATTTGGCAAGGTCGGTGACAAGATTTACCTCATCGATGAGATTCATACACCGGATTCGTCACGTTATTTTATGGCCGATGCGTATGAAGAGCGGTTTGCAAAAGACGAAGCCCAAAAGCAACTTTCGAAGGAGTTTGTGCGCGAATGGTTGATGGCAAACGGATTTCAGGGGCAAACCGGCCAACAGGTTCCTGAGATGACTGATGATTATGTTAAAAGCGTCTCAGATCGTTATATTGAATTGTACGAGAAAGTAACCGGAAAAAGTTTTGTTAAATCAGATGTAAAAGATGTTGTTTC
>CANNKD010000245.1 GCA_947505205.1 Bacteroidota bacterium
CAATTATTTGTTCCCAATGTATTTTCATTTGCTACTGAAGGAAAAGAAATATTTATTGGTGGCGTAAGAACTCCATTAGAGTTTTGGGCACCTTGGCGATTAGAAGATGAAAAAGACGAGTTAAGTCATTTCATCGGTTTACAAGATGTGGCCAAACAATTAACGCATTTACTCAAGCCTTCAACGCTGTTGGACATTTTACAGTATTACACGGTTTACGCCACCAACAGCAAGAAGAAAAAAATAAAAGTGGTTTGCCGCTATCAGCAATACGAAGGAGCCAATGCCATAGTGCAACGGGTAAGAGAAGGAGAAATAAAGAAAGGATTGATTTGGCATTTTCAAGGTTCTGGAAAATCATTGTTGATGTTATTTGCTGCTCAAAAATTAAGAAAGCAACAAGACCTAAATAATCCAACAGTAATGATTGTAGTGGACAGAGTTGATTTAGATACTCAAATCACAGCCACGTTCAACACAGCCGAAGTGCCCAACATGATTACTACCGATAGCATCAAAGAATTGCACAAGCTATTGGAACAAGACACACGAAAAATCATCATTACGATGGTTCACAAATTCAAAGATGCTTATCCCGACATGAACAAACGGGAAAACATTATTGTGATGGTGGATGAGGCACACAGAACGCAGGAAGGAGATTTAGGACGCAAAATGCGAAACGCTTTACCGAATGCTTTTTTGTTTGGTTTAACAGGAACACCGATAAATAAAGCAGACAAAAATACTTTTTGGGCTTTTGGTGCCGAGCAAGACAGTGGCGGTTATATGAGCCGTTACACTTTTCAAGAAAGTATCAGAGACAATGCAACCTTGCCTTTGCACTTTGAACCACGTTTGCCGAATTATCACATTGACAAAGAAAGTTTGGACATTGCTTTTAAGGAAATGGCAAACGACCTAAGTGAAGAAGACAGAAATAAACTGAGTCAGAAAGCGGCAAACATGGCTGTGTTTTTAAAATCACCAGAACGGGTAAAAACAATTGTTGCCGACATTGTAGAGCATTTCAAAGCACACGTTGAACCCGAAGGTTTAAAAGCCATGATTGTAACGCCAGACCGTGAGGCTTGCGTCCAATACAAAGAAGCATTAGACCTTTTGATAAATCCTGAAGCAAGCGAAGTTGTTATCAGTTCATCAGCCAATGATGATTTTGATTTCAAACAGAAGTATGCAATGGACAAAGACAAGCAGGAAAAAGTAGTTGAGAAATACAACGATGCTGATTCGTCTTTGAAATTTTTGATTGTAACCGCAAAACTTTTAACTGGTTTTGATGCTCCGATTTTACAAACCATGTATTTGGACAAATCGCTGAAAGACCATACACTTTTGCAAGCCATTTGCAGAACCAATCGTTTATTCCCTAACAAAACATTCGGCAGAATTGTAGATTACTTCGGAGTATTTGACGACACTGCAAAAGCTCTGGCATTTGACGAAGAAAGCGTAAAACGGGTTATTACCAACTTGCAGGAACTTAAAGACAAGTTACCTGAATGGATGGAAAAATGTTTGAACCATTTTGCAGGAGTTGACAGAACAATTTCAGGTTTTGAAGGATTATCCCAAGCACAAGACTGCATAAACACAAACGAAAAACGTGATGCCTTTGCAAAAGATTTCAGCAGCTTGACAAAATTATGGGAAGCACTTTCACCTGACCCTGTTTTAAATCAATTTGAAAAAGATTACAAATGGTTGTCGCAGGTTTACACTTCGGTAAAACCAGCATCAGACGACAACGGCAGATTGTTGTGGCATGCGTTAGGTGCACAGACAACGGCACTGATACATGAGCACATTCATGTTTCGGGTATCAATCACGACATGGAAGAAATGATTTTGGATGCTGAAGTGATTGATGATTTGATGAATAAGAAAGACCCAAGACAAGCAGAGAAAGTTTTGAAAATTCTTATCAGTCGCTTAAACAAACACGGCAACAATCCAACATTCAAACGCCTAAGCGAAAGACTTGAAGCCATTCGTGACAAAGCAGAAAAAGGATTGATAAACTCAATTGAATTCATCAAGGAGCTTTGTCAATTAGCCAAAGAAACATTGCAAGCCGAGAAAGGAACAGAACCCGAAGTAGAACAGAAAAATGCAAAAGCAGCATTGACGGAATTGTTCCTTGAATTGAAAACCGATACTACACCAGCAATTGTAGAACGTATAGTTAATGATATTGACGAAATAGTTAGAGTAGTTCGTTTTGACGGTTGGCAAAACTCGACAGTTGGAGAAAGAGAAGTAAAAAGAGAATTACGCAAAGTGCTTTGGACAAAGTATCAAATCAAAGACGAGGATTTATTTAATAGAGCTTATGACTACATCAAAGAATACTATTAGCCATCGCACAGGTGTAAGCACATTTGCAAGCCGCACAAGCCCAAGCACAGGCCAAAGCTTGCAAAAGAGCTTCCACCTTTCCAGCCCAGACAAAATTGAATTAAAAAAAATCTCCTCCCCTTCTGAAAATAAAAAATACGCAAACGCACAACCCAACGACAGACAAAAAGCAGTTGCTATGCAGACACCAAAACCGTTGACAGAAAAGCGTTTCAACTACTCGGTGGACAGAAGGCCAGCTTGTAACAGCGGGTTTAAGAAATTGGCGGTTCAGTGGTTACAGGAAGTTCAGTTTTTCAATGGAACATTTGTGGTAACAGACAGTTTAGTGCTCCGAAATCGCCAACTTCTTAAACCCACAAAACGTTATGCGTTATTAAATTAAAATGACATGAAAGAATTTGACAATTTAAAGCTCAAGGGTTTATCTGATTATGGAAATCACCTGATTGCCCAAAGCTATATTGATTTTGAAGAGCTGCTTTTCAAAAATCAAGTTGATGCATATAGAGATTTTCAAAAATTAATAGCAATTCGAACAGATCCAGATATTTTACAGAAAATTTCAAATCCATTTTACGTAGGAATGGGCAATCCTAAAAGTAAGATATTAATATTTGGACAAGAATTAGCTATTGATCTTGATAAAACAAAAATATCTTCACTCGAGGGTTTCTTTCAAGAACAACTTTATCATCATCCATTACTGAAAAAACCTGAACCATCCTTTTTTGATCCTTATAGGGCAAATAATTTTCGAAAAATAAAACGTCATTCACATACATGGGGCGTTTATTCTAAATGGGTTGCTGCATTTATGGAAGGAGATGCTAAAAAATACAAAAATTATTTAATTGAAGAAACAAGAGAAAAATATTTTGAAGATTATTGTTTTTACACAGAATTATATGAAGTACCTTCTCCAAAACACAAAAAATCTATGACAACTAATGAAAGAGAACGATTCTTTCAATCTAAGGAGTTTAGAGATTTTTTTGCAACTTTTGATTATGTGTTAATTGGCTGCGCTAGTTTTCACAAAGAGTACATTAATCTCCTAGAAAAGTATTTTGGTGTTAAAGAAATTGAGATAATGGTTTCAACCAAACATCCACATTTAAATAAGAAATCAAAGCCTTATATAATGTGTGAATTAATAAAGACAAAAAGGGAGCAAAAATTTGCAATATTTAATAATCAATTTTCAAGTGCTTGGAAATATGATTATATTAATGAAATAGTGAGTATATTAAAAACACTTTAAAAAATTAAATAAAATGATACAAATAGATGTAATGGAAGTGCTTTTAAAGCGCTTAAAAAACAGAGGATGGAAACAAAATGGTGGATATGCAATAAGAGGCAATCCAAGAGTACTTGAACGCTATGGAAAACAAATAGCAGTAGTAAAACCGATTAAGATTGACCCATTCAAGGTCCTACAAGACGAAATCGATAAATTTTTTCGTTCTCTGATTGATATAATTAATAAAAATGGCATCAAGAATGTTTTTCTACCAGGAGGTGGCACAATTCCTATACCTCAATTCTTTTTAGATTTTTGCAAAGAAAATGGAATAAATATTCATGTAGTTACAAATGAAAATATTGACCAATTTGGAGATTTGGAAGGATAAACAACGCATAACAGCGTGCAAGCGCCATAACCCTGCCGCAGGCGCAACACAGGGTCACGAGCGCCTGCACGCAAAACGTTAGCGGCAACCCTGAAAAAAAACAGTAGCCATGATGAAACAACACCGTATTAACAATTAAAATTAAGAATTTATGACAGAAACCATCTCATTTGGACTTTTGTGTA
>CANNKD010000246.1 GCA_947505205.1 Bacteroidota bacterium
GCAACCTCCTTAGTGATGGCAAATCCTGTTGTGCGGATATGCCGGCGAACATACGGGCTTATTTCCATTGCAACGCATCCTACATCACCCTGCAGCTGATTGAAAAATGGGGTTAAAAAGTCGGGTGTCATCGGCATAGCATCATCTGTACACCATAGCAGCTTTTCCCAATTATTCGGGAATCCTGTCAGCCGCTCCATACAAACATCTTGCAGGCTGCCAATATCAAATCCAATGTTTTGCCGGCGTATGTAGGTTATGCCATCGGTAACGGTAAACGCATCGGGGCCTGTGTGAATAATAACCATGTGCGCATCTTGTTTACACTGCTCCCATACAGTTAACCAGCGCTTGATGTTTTCGATGCGGTTATAAACAACGATGACAAGTAAATTCATATCTCAAATTTAGAAGGATTCGGAAACAAATCAACCAACTGCCTTACATCGAAAGTATCGGTCATGCTAAACCATTGCCTACCTTCCGGCAGCTTATCGGTCTTGCAATCGGGGATGTAAACCGATTCGAGCCAATTCTCTTGAGCGTAGGCAGTTTTAAACCCTATTCCAAATTGAGGCCAATCAAATAATGCGGTGCGCTTAACTCCCTTGCCTGTCATCATCATTGGGCAATGGCAATCAACATTTGGTACATCACCATAACGCTGGATAGTATTATGCAAAAGCCGCCCATAAGTTCCGTTAGGGTTTCGGCCTACTAAGGTGCTGCTTAGTGGCCCCTTATTCCAAGTGCTTGTAATCGGTGCAAGTAAGATATGGTCATCGTTGGCGAAAAGGAAAGAGCAATCAGGCGCCCCTGCAATAACCTTATCTCTTATATTTTCCTCTTTGCGCAATAGCCCGTAATCTTCGTGCTGGATGTGTTCGCCGTTGTACCAATTAGGTTTGCCTCCAACTAATATGCAGCGGTCGATTGGCATGTGCGTTGTAATTGAACGCAAAGCATAACGCAGCTGCTCATACGGTCCACTATTCAGTAATGGTATTACTATAAAAGTTGATTTCATTATTTAAAATTCAAATTAGCAAAATCACCGTGAAGTTTTTTAGCTTCAACATCTCTAGCCATAGCTGCACAATATTCACACTCAAACATTCCTATTTTTTTCCTAGTCCTATCAACAGTTATATATGCAACATACTTTTTCTTATTTTTTTCATAATGAACGCCAATAAACTTAGAGTTACCCCTTGGTTTTTTATTCATCATGTTTTGTGATGTATTACATATTCTTAGGTTAATAATTCTATTATCAAGTCCATTGTGATTAATATGATCAATTAAAGATTTAGAATTTTTAACACCCATTATTAGCCTATGCATAGATATTGTTAAAACTTTAACACCATTAACCATAATATCTGTATAAGCGTATGCACTACTTCCTTGCTCCATAACTCTCCACTTTTGAGAAAGTATTAAATGAGAATACTCTTTATCAAAAATGATAGTAAATAACTTTCCCTTCCTGTTTTTATAAATAATTTCCATAAAAAAAGTAAAGCCCAGAAAATCAAAAAGCCTCAGCTAGAAGGCTAAAAGAAAATCTGAGCAATAATTTAAAAGTGTCTAGCCACACTGTTTTTATTATACAAATATACTATTTTATTTCATTAATATCTTCTTCAATCGGGGTGCAGTTTGGTGCGGGTTGAAAAATAAGTTGATGTGTTCCGTTTATTTCGCCTGAGTGTTCTATGTTTTGCTTTGCTTTACCATAAGCCCTATCAAGTAATACTTCCGCTGCCCTTACATCGCCTTTGGTAGCCTTTGCCCGTAATGCCATAAGGATTGCTTTGGCTGCTTCGATGCCATCTTTTTCCTCACCCAAAACATCGGCCAGCAGCTTCTCTAATTGCGGCAGCTTTCTCGGTTGCCCTTTCGGGTTACCGGATTGTCCTTTCTTAAATAGGACTGCCCCTTTTGGTGTTTCTCCCTTTTTAAATGGCATTGAATATCCTCCTTATAATATAGCCCCTAATAAATGAGGCTGCAAAAAATACAAGTGTGATAAAAATATTTTGATTCAAAGTTACAGGAATATTTAATAAAGGGTAAATCCATAACTGTATCAGGAAGCTAATTAGCAATCCGGTAATAACGTTTACAACCGATTCTAATATGCTGTGCTTTTTAGATTGGGCTCCCATTTTTTAATATTTTAATTGAAGGATCAAGTTTACGCATTCGGTCAACGATTACTTGACAATATTTTGGGTCGAGTTCCATTCCGTAACATTTGCGTTGTGTTTGATGACAAGAAAGCATTGTTGAACCACTTCCAAGATAAATATCTGCTATTAAATTATTTTTACTTGAATACTTTTCAATAAACCATCTTGATAGTTTTGTTGGTTTTTGTGTTGGATGGTGTCTTTTATGGTCAAACTCTTGTTCTGTTCCTAAAATTCCCGACCATGTTATTCTAACCATTTCTCGAAGGTGCTTTTCTTTACTCCAACATAATTCAAATTCAGAAAATGTTAGTTTCATTTCTTCTACTCCAAACCTTTTGTCCCATACTAACCAACTGCCTTCATTTTTATTTGGTATCAATTCGGCAAAATAATCAGCACCCCATATAAATACTTCTTTTACATCATTAAAACAAACAAATATTGTATTTATTAATTCTTCTTTAAAATCATCGCCATCGCCAATTACAGATGTGTAATTTTTAGCTTTATTTTTCCAACCATCCTTCCCACCTAAATTGTTACTATTTGAAACATCTAAATGCATTCCATACGGAGGGTCTGTAAACACCATATCAGCTTTCTCACCATTCATAAGTTTAGCCACTGAATCCGAATCGGTACTATCGCCACAAAGTAAACGATGGCTACCTATTTCAAACAAATCACCTAAAACAATATCCGTTTCAATGGTATCTGGTATTTCATAGTCATCTTCAACAGCTTCTGCTTCTACTTGAAATTCTTTAGGAATATCCAACCCCCATTCCTCCAGATCAGAAATTTCGCCCCATGCACCCGTATTTAAAATATCCCAATCCCAATCACCGTTTGAAATATTATCACGTATAACTATTTCTTTTTCTTGCTCCAATGATAAATCTTTCATCAGATATATTGGCACTTTTTTTAATTTCAAATGCTTGGCGGCCTTGTACCTTTGGTTTCCGGCAATAACTATAAATTCACCTGTTCGGTCTGATAATATAATAGGCCGTGCCTCAAAATAACTAATGTTATCTTGTATTGATTTACAAAGTATTTTAAACTGAGAATCCGATATTTTTCTCGGATTCATATCCAGTAACTTTATTTCAGATAAATTCTTGTATTCCATACTTTAATGCTTTAGCCCCGTAGGTGTCTGTTTTAGTATGGCAATTTAAACAAAGTGTCCTGCCATTATTAATATCAAATCTAAGTTCTTTAAAATAAGCAAACGGTTTTATGTGGTCTGCATTTAATTTACCCCCAACCTGCCCACAATCTTGACATGTGTAATTATCTCTTTTAAAAACATCAGTACGCCATTTTTTGTAATCAATTCCCTTTCTTTGAAATTCATTTTCAGGCGTAACACCACCACGCCAAAATGGAGATTTTTCACCGGACATTTCAGGTCTTTTTACACCCCTTGCTTTATTACCGTTATAGATAGCTGCACAAGATATTGAGCAGAATTTATGAAGTCCTTGTAAGTATTTTGAAATAAAATTATCACCGCATTGACAACATTTATTAACCGGCCTTTTAACGGTCATTGATTTTCCTGCACATTTTTTAGAACAGAACTTTATATTTCTCCCTTCATACCCTTTATCAGAAACGAATGTATTATTACAACTTTGGCAAGTGTAATCCTGTTTTATGGATTTACCCGACTTGTATAAAGGATGGTTGACACCTGACTGCTCTAACTTTAAAAGCTTACCACGGCACTTCATAGAACATACCCTCCTTGTTTTACTATGTGAATATTTAACTGAGAAATCAACTTTGCATATAGGGCAGGACTTTATAACCCTCGGATTCTTTGGGTTAGGCTTTATTTCTGCAATGTTTCTGTAATCTGCCATAATTCAAATTTAGGTTAAAGTTATGAAATCAGCAAGTGATCTGCAAATGTGGTAAGAATATCCGGCAGCCTTAACAGTAATTTCCCATTTACGTTGCTCAGGGCTTTGGCTGCC
>CANNKD010000247.1 GCA_947505205.1 Bacteroidota bacterium
AGAATCAGCGATAATTGCATCCGCAACAGCAGCCTGATACAGCATTTCAAGCTGGCCTTTCGGATCAATCGGATTAGCGGGGTCATCTTTTGTACATCCTGAACCAAACAGGATTGTCAGAAGAGCAACATAGTAAATCAGTTTTTTTTTCATCATTTAAATTTTTAAACACCATAATCTGGCTTGAATATATTTCGTAGCTGACGGGATATTGACTAAACCAGCTTTCGTTTACAAAGGTCCTGTTAATATCCCATATTTTTCACCCATCAGAATATGTTGATAAGATTGTCCGTTTTTCATGCCCCCTGATGGTTCCAGTACAAATCCGGCTTTCTGTTGAAATATCATGACAATATCAGAACCTCCAAACAGAAAACATCCCAACATATCCCCCTTCTTGATACTGGTACCTGCCTGAACATTGTTCTCAAAAACTACCGAACATATCTGCGACATTCCTATTGGAAGAATGGCTACCAAACCGAAATCCTCAGTTTCAACAATTACACAGCCCCTTGTTTCGATTGCCTGCCAGCCGGGAACCGTCGGATCGAACATATATCTGGGAATTGACGGATCCCAGGTGATAATACCACCAACTGCATCTTGTTCAGCGATGTTTCTAACTTCCCTGACTATTCCGCTCACCGGAAAATGGAAGCGATGATAGTCCTGAACATCAAGAAAAGTGTGTGTCATTATTCCATTGGCGAATTCATTTTCATAGTCGCTGTCTTCACCAATAAATTTTACAATGGACGTTAATGTTCCGGATTTAATGGGCACTCCTCCTTCCATCACTATTTGTGAACTGGCATCTATTTGCCACACGCCCTGAGGTATTGCATCCGCAGGTGTTACAACAATGGTGTTGTCGTCAGGAGATGTAATAGGGCGCTTATCAGGTGACTTGAGATACCTGGAAAAAAACTGGTTAAAGGAATTCCAGTTGGATGGATCTTCATACCAACCAGCCGACAAACCAAATTTATTATCAGTAAGTGCCAATTGGTAATATTCATCTTTCCACGACTCTGGTGTGTCCAGGTATAAACCCCATGCTTTATTGAAGCTTACCAGCCAATCGCTATAAGGCGTCACATATTGCAGGGAGTTATTATAAAAACCTTCGCCTTCAAGTTCAGCGAGAGGTTGGTCATTGATGAAATAGAAATAATCAAGGCTTTGATCTATTTTATCGTACAATGAAGTATAAGGTGTGTTTGGAAGAATGCTCCATGGCATGCAAGTCTCGGCCCAGGTGACAAATTCGTAATATTCTTCCAATGTTTGAGCCGGATTGGTATTTCTATCCGGATTGATGGTCTTTGCCTGATCTATCGACTTAATCAGCATTGATTTGATATTTGGATTGTTTTCGACAATACTGATCAATTCCAGGGTTTTTGCTCCATAGATTGGTTTTTCGATTGTATCATCGCGCTTACAGGACACCTGAATCATTGAAAGAACCCATAAACAAAGAATGAGTAAAAGGCTTGTCTTTTTCATTTTTTCTAATTTATTTTCAAAATATTTGAATTTGAGGATTGTACATTAGCTTTCACTATTTTTCATACTATTGTCGCTCTATTTCTCTAGAATTTCACCAACAGTAAGCAATTTTCTACAATTACAGAATACACAAATAAGCCAAATCTATGCAAAGTTATCAATTGCAAACTCAATTTTTCACATCAATAGTACGAAATTTATTTGGAATTATCTATATTTGATTTTATGAATAAATGGAATAAAAATTCAATACTTAATGACAATCAAGTAAAGTGTAAGGCACTAATTACAACTTAGCAAAGCGTTCTCATCCCGCATAGCGGGATAAATCAGCGCCCGTAGATTGCCTTCTACTATTTCAAACTACTATTGACTATTTATGAATACAATGCAACTAAATTTTAACAAATTTTCTTGAGAGAGCATTTTTACCGACTTCTAAAATGAGGTAATAAACACCGGGCATAAGTTCTCCTAATTGAAGGTTTATATATTGTTTACCAGGATGAATGGTTTCATCCGATAATTTTTTTACACATTTTCCTAAGCTCGAATAAACTGTTATTTGCAGTTTGACAGTTTTTTCAGCAATTATTTCCAGCTTAGCTTCATCCTGAACCGGATTCGGAAATATATTCGATACAATGAGTGATTGGTCATTTGAATTTTCATCAATAGCAGAATATGGATTATAGAAGGTGCTGTAAACACCATTTCCATGTGTGCCAATAGCAATAAAACCATCAGTTTGCCGGACATCAATCATATCTATGATCACATTACCTATGGTTGTAACTCCCTCTTTTACCCAAACCGTAGAGTCACCATTTAATGCAGTTGTAGAAAACAAGCCGCTGGAGGTTCCTGCAAAAATGATTTTATTACCCTGATAAGTCAATAATTTTGTACAACGAACGGAAGGGCCGTTTCCTGAACCATCGGCATTTTCTTCGAGATTACCACCTGCAGCTGACCAGATTAGGCCTCCATCAGTAGAATGAAAGAGACTCTGAACACCATAATTTGAAAAAGTTACCATCAGGTGGTCGGCATTATCCGGATTAATATCTATAAACGCAACGAATGAATTTGCAGGAAAATTACTTCCTGTAATATTGACAGGGACAGGATTCCCTGTGCTGGCATTATCCAACCTATATACTTTTCCTAGATTTGTACCATAATACAATCGGTTGGCAGGCACTTTTGAAATAGCGAGACAGCTAATTTCGGAAGCAAATCCAACATTCACATTGCTCAGGTGGCTCCACCCAATATTCCTTTGAGTGGTGTCGTACGCTGAAATTTTAAGGTTGTCTTTCCGCCAGATGCTATTGATTGTCGGCAAATAAAATGTTTCGTCGTTATTTGGATCAAGCGCAAAATTCTGGTAAAAAGGGAAAAGTGTATTGCTGCCCATCACGGGGTCATAATATTTAAGAAGCGTATCAGGAAGTTGCGGAAAAATATCAATTGTATGCATTTCGTCATCAAACCGTGTGGTCCATATATTCCCGCTGTAGGCTGATAGGGCGCAATATTCCCAGTCAGAAGCAACACTGGTGGCAAAACCATCGTAACAAAGGTCAACATTGAACCATAATTCCGAAGGGTCATCGGTAACAGTATAATACCAGTTGTTATCCTGAAGTCCTCCTATTATCCAGTCATCGCCCGAAGATCCGTGGTCAATGGCAACGCTGTAAAATTGGGTCGTGGTAAGTTTGTTGTTCAGCCTTTGCCAAAAAATTTCACTGCTATCGGCCATGCAGTTATCGGTACGGTATATTCCGCCATCATTTGCGATAAACAAGGTAGAAGGGTCGGTTGCCAGAAATGTGTTTGCATGTTGGTCAGGATGAAGAGAATGTAAAGAGTCCATATCGTAAGGATAGCCACCGATAAAAGTTGTCATGAGGCTATCGGCAAAACCGTTGTTTGAGCGATAGAAGTTCATCCCTCCAAGAAATACAACATCTTCATTATCAGGCTTAACACCTAATGTTACGGTGTATCCGCCGTAAACAACCAATGAATTGGGAAATTTATTTATACTTCCTTCGCCTCCACCCGGAATCCCCGGTGTACGGTTTTCCCATACAGCTGAATCAACGGCTGCATTCCATGTCATTTTCCAAAAAGTGTTTACTGAATTGGGATAACCGTCAAAAGGAGTGAGATCGGGAGATTGTGATTCGGTAAACACATACATAACCTGTTCATTCGAAGGTGCGAGCACAAGTCGGGTTACACGGTTATCAGTAGGAAAACCTGATGGCGTAATTTTTTCCCAATTTATCCCGTCAACAGATCTCCAGATACCGGCTTTGCCAGGGGGCTCAATCGAAAGGCAGAAGCTGCTCATGGCTGCATAAAGAACACCTTCCGATGTTATTGTCAAATCAGTCACATAGGATTTATTTTCAAGATCGCCTAATGTTACGTCCCAGCTGGCACCCCCGTTAACAGATCGCATAATTGCGCCATAGCAGGCAGCATAAACAATATCTTGATTCGTTGTTACAGGATCTGTGACAATGCGCCAGATTCCCTGAAAAATTTCCTCAAAGTCGGCTGGTGAGCC
>CANNKD010000248.1 GCA_947505205.1 Bacteroidota bacterium
ATCACTGCGGCTGCCACTCCGTTGTTTTCATCCCAAAATTTAATATCCGCATAATACCAAACATCGGTTCCAACGGTAATTGGAGTCCAGCTCGTTCCTCCATTAGTTGTTTTTATAAAATAATTGTTCCAACCGGCTGCAAATCCGTTATTTGGCGTAGTAAAACAAACTGCCTCCAAACCATCTATTTCACCTGTGGTGGGAAAAATCTGAGCCCAGGTCTGGCCGTTATTACTTGTTTTCACGATTACCCCTGGAGCATCGTAGGTATATTGCATCCCAACTGCATAACCAACGTCGTTTTGTCCAGGAGGGAAATTCATTCCATAAAGAATAAAACTTGTGTGTGAATTGACATATTCCCATTGTTGGGAAAAGGTTTGGTCAAAAATCAATAGTACGATAAGCAATGTTAGAAAAGTAAATTTGAATTTCATGGTATTATCATTTTTGGCAAAAATGTAAATAATAATTCAAATCTTTCACTTTTATTAGGTAACAAAAACTCTACAAGCAGATTATTTTTATTGATTTCGAACTTTGTTAATTGCAAATAATTCAAAATTCGTGTGCAGAAGTCAATAATTGGAAACTTTTAAACCATGGTGAATCATTTTTTAAGAAACAGATATTCAATCTCATAGACATATTAATGGTTTTTTATTTAAAATTTAGGATAATTTTTTTGCGGCTTTGTTGTGCATTTAGAATTCAATTTTACCTTTATTTAAAAATTGGGCTTATGAGTATGAATAAAGAGCAGTGGGGATCGCGCGTTGGATTGGTGTTTGCGATGGCTGGCAACGCTGTCGGTTTGGGTAATTTTCTTCGTTTTCCGGTACAGGCTATCCAAAATGGAGGAGGTTCGTTCATCATTCCTTATTTAGTCAGTTTTCTGTTGATGGGAATTCCACTGTTATTGGTTGAATGGAGTATTGGTCGTTTTGGTGGGTCTTTTGGCCATCATGCGACACCTTTTCAGCTTCATAGATTAAATAAGAGAACGATCTGGAAATATATTGGAGTATTCGGATTATTCACCAATATTGCGGTGGCAGCCTATTATTGTTACCTTGAAAGTTGGACCATAACCTATGTTTTTCATAGTGTTGCCCGTACTTTTCAACATATGGGTAGCGATGAGATTGCTAATTTCTTTGATAGTTATGTAAACCTTGAATCAAATACAGTTCCAATATTGGTTTGGCTGCTATGTCTCGTATTGAATACATATATTCTATCAAAAGGTCTTGATGGAGGTGTAGAGAAAGTTGCCAAAATCGGGATGCCGCTTCTGATTTTATTTGGCATTTTCCTTGCCATAAAAGCATTTCTTATCAAAGGTGGTGAAGAAGGTGCCATTAATGATGGTTCAGTTGGGATGAATTTTTTATGGACTCCAGATTTTTCATCCATCTGGAGCGCGAAGGTATGGTTGGCAGCGGCCGGACAAATATTCTTCACCCTTTCACTCGGTATGGGTTCGATTCATTGCTATGCATCCTATGTTTCTAAAAATGATGATGTTGCATTAAATGGAATGAGTGCGGGCTGGATGAACGAATTCGTTGAGGTAGTGTTAGGAAGCGCAATTCTGATTCCGATTTCTGTGGGTTATTTAGGGGTAGATAAGGTGATTGAGTTAACGAAATTTGGCGGATTAGGCTTAGGATTTAAAACCCTTCCATTTTTATTTGAACAATGGGGACCCATTATGGCTTCCTTTGCTGGCGTTTTTTGGTTTGGCTTATTGTTTTTTGCAGGCATCACTTCATCATTAGCTATGGGAACCCCTGTAATGGGTTTCTTTATGGAGGAGTTTAACTGGAAGCGACGATCTTCAGCTTGGTTCTTTGGCCTTTTGATCTTTGTTTTTGGACTCCCTACCGTCCTGTTTTATAAATATGGAGTTTTTGATGAATTCGATTATTGGGCTGGAACAGTAGCACTCGTTGTGTTTGCGCTTTTTGAGATTATACTATTTGCCTGGGTCTTTGGTATGGATAAAGGCTGGGAAGAAATAAAACGTGGTGCTGATATCAAACTTCCAGGTATTTTTAAGTTTGTGATAAAATATGTTACGCCTATTTTTCTGGGTGTAGTATTCATTGGCAGTTTACCTGGAATCTGGGATAAAATCATCAACAAGGATATTTACACCAAACTTTCCGCTACTAATGATCCTCAATTAATTCATGAGCTAAATAAAACGCTCATGTTTGTAAATGGTTCCAGATTATTGTTGGTACTGCTTTATGCTGGTATCTGCGTTGTCGTTTATAAAGCTTACCGAAAAAATTACGTAAAATGAATACTTCCGCTTTACTCATGATGGTCGGCACATATACTGTGGTAATCGCTTTTACCATTTATTATTTTCTCAAAGTGGTAAAGAAATCAAAGTGATTTCTTTTGGTTTAAAATCGACATCAGCACTATTTCTTTGGTAGCCGGAAGCGCAAATTCCGGTTCTTTGGTGTGATTTGCTACCGAGGATATGGCGTCTTTGATGGCCATCCAAACCGAAAAAGCCAACATAAATGGTGGCTCACCAATGGCTTTACTTTGATGAATGACATTTGCATTTGGTGAATTCTTCAGTAATTCAGCATGGTATTTTAATGGAAAATCACCTATTCCAGGAATTTTGTAAGTATCTGGCGAACAGTTCAATAGATTGCCTTTTGCATCCCATTTTACCACTTCGGTTGTGCACCAGCCAACGCCTTGCATAAATCCGCCCATGATTTGGCCTTTGTCAATTTCAGGATGAATTGATTTACCCGCATCGTGCAAAATATCTGTTCGAATCAGTCTGGAATTCCCGGTTAGCGTATCCACTTCCACTTCCGAAACGGCCATGCCGAAAGCATAATAATGAAAGGGTTTCCCTTTGCCTTTAGTGCGGTCAAAGAAAATATCAGGTGTACCATAATATCCGGTCGCACTCAGACTAATCTGTTCTAAATGAGCCTGTTTCACCAATTCAGCAAAGCTGATTGATATTTTTGGGTTTGCTTTCGGGAAAATTAAGTTGTTTTCGAAAACGATTCCGGAACGTTTTAATGTAGCGTCTATATTTCGTAACATCTTATAAGCCAAAGGTCTCAACCTACTTTTAATCCGGCCGATTGCATCTTTCACAGCCATGCCATTCAAATCAGTTCCCGAAGAAGCGGCAGTAGGAGAGGTGTTTGGTACTTTAGAAGTATTTGTCGGGCTGATAGTAATTTTATCATTAGAAATACCGAATTCTTTGGCTGCAATATGAAGAATTTTGGTGTGCAGACCTTGACCCATCTCTGTTCCGCCATGGTTAACCATCACCGAACCATCTTTATAAACCAAAACCAAAGCACCAGCCTGATTGAGAAATGCTGTCGTAAATGATATTCCAAACTTAATCGGAGTTAGTGCGAGTCCTTTCTTTATGGAATGATCGATTTGATTAAATAATTCAATGCTTTTTCGTCTTTCGAAGTAGTCGCTCGATTTAATCAATTGGTCCCAAATTACAGGTAACTTATTGTATTTCACAAGCTGACCATAATGTGTCAGGTTTTTCGTGCTGATCTGATAGAAGTTTTTAAACCGGATTTCAGCAGCATCCTTTTTGAGAAAACGGGCAATTCTGTCGATAGCATTTTCAATAACAGCCATACCCTGTGGTCCACCAAAACCACGAAAAGCAGTGTTTGATGGCAAGTTTGTTTTCCACATAGTTCCGGTAACACGCATGTTTTCAATAAAATAGCTATTATCAGCATGAAACATCGCTCGTTCAAGAATCGGAATGGATAAATCGAAAGATGAGCCTGCATTTCCATTCAGATCAACGATATAGGTGTTTATGATTCCATTTTCATCAAATCCGATTTCGTAATTTGCGAGGAATGGATGGCGTTTTCCGGTGATTTTCTGGTCTTCATCGCGTGAAAGTTGCATCAAAACAGGTTGATTTGTAGCATCAGCTAACAAAGCAGCCCAGGCAGCAATTGGATTTGCCTGCGTTTCTTTTCCTCCAAAGCCTCCGCCTATTCTCTTTACTTCACAAATAACCTGATTCGATTGTAATCC
>CANNKD010000249.1 GCA_947505205.1 Bacteroidota bacterium
ACAACTCTTGCCTGATGATAGCCATCCATGGCTTTGGTAAAATCGCCTTTTGAGAAATAAATGGTCGCCAAATTGGAGATTGAAGTTGCTAATTGCTTAGCCAATTTATGCTCTTTTTCAATATCAGACGCAAGCATCAAAAACTCTATTGCCTTTTCATATTCAGCAAGGTTTTTATAAACCAGGCCAGTTTTATTATAGGTTTCGGCTAATTCAGAAAACTGATTTGTTTCTTTGAAGGTAGTAACAGCTTTTGCGTAATAATCCAACGCCAGAGCATAATCGCCTGATAAAGAAGCACTTTCACCCATTGACAAAAGAATTCGACCTTTTAAATTTTGCAAACCTTCATTATCGGCATAATTACTAGCCTCCGTTCCGGTCTGTAAACTTTTATCGAAGGAAACTTCACGATAGGCTTCGGATAAGGTGATCAGGGTTTCGATGCGCTGCTTGCCAATTTGCGATCCAACCAATTTGTTTAAACTGTCTATTTTAATTAAATCGCCATCCGCCAAACAAACGGGAACCACAATGAATGTAAGTAAAAAGATAATTATCGCTTTCAAAATGCATATTTACAGCAATAATACAGAAAGTTGTGCAAACTTTTAAGAAATAGACAAATAAAATCTCTGTAAAAATTCGTTCAGCAGCGTATCTTTGCTGAAAATCAAAATATTCCATGATTAGATCAATGACCGGATTCGGTAAAACCGATTTTCAATCTGAAGACAAGAAGATATCTGTAGAGATTAAGGCACTGAACAGCAAGCAACTAGACTTGAGTCTGCGTATATCGAACGACCTAAAACCGTATGAATATGAAATTAGAAACAAGATTACACCAAGGGTTTTACGAGGAAAAGTAGATGTTTCCATTTTCATTGAAAACACCGCAGAAAAGGCTGTTTCACAAATCGATTTTGAATCAGTAAAAATATATCATGCCCAGCTTGACGCCATGACACACAAATTGGGCATCAAAATGCCGGATGATATTATGGGTTTGGTAACACGTTTTCCGGGCGTATTTACCACCAACGACGTTGCCTTGCCCGATGAATTAATCGCCGATATTTATGCGGCAACAGAAAACGCGCTCAATCAGTTCGATGCATTCAGAATACAGGAAGGCTTGGTGTTGAAAACAGAAATAGTAGGCCGTATCGACATCATTTTGAACCTGTTGGATCAGGTTGAACCTTTCGAGATTCAGCGTAAAGAACAAGTAAAAGTGCGATTATTAAAAAATCTGGCTGACTTTATTGAATCGAATAAATTTGACGAAAACAGATTTGAACAGGAATTGATCTATTATATTGAAAAACTGGATATTACAGAGGAGAAAGTGAGATTAAAACAAAATTGCGAATATTTTACGGCTACCATTGACGAGGAAAATTCAGGCAAGAAACTTGGTTTTATCACCCAGGAAATTGGCCGCGAAATCAACACTTTAGGTTCGAAAGCAAATCATGTTGGTATTCAACGATTGGTAGTTCAGATGAAAGACGAATTGGAAAAAATAAAGGAACAATTGTTTAATATTTTGTAATGTAAAGTTACGGGTTGCTGGTTGCTGGTTGCTTGATACTAAAAAAAAAACAAATCTATGCCTGACAAAAAAGGAAAACTCTTAATTTTTTCGGCTCCATCAGGTTCCGGAAAGACTACCATCGTAAAACACCTGCTTCAAACTATCGACAATGTAACATTCTCAATATCTGCTACAAGCCGCGAAAAAAGAATGGGAGAAACAGATGGAAAAGATTATTTTTTCATCACACCGGAGGCGTTCAGGGATCGTATTTCGAACAATGAATTCCTCGAATGGGAAGAAGTTTATAGTGGCTCATATTACGGAACATTGAAAAGCGAAGTAGATAAATTGCTTAATCAAGGCAGAAATGTCATTTTTGATGTAGATGTCCTTGGCGGGTTAAATATCAAGCAACAGTATGGATCACAGGCTCTTGCAGTATTCGTAAAAGTAACATCAATTGAAATCTTATACGAACGGCTTTGGAAAAGATCGACCGATACGGAAGAAAACATTCAAAAACGGATGGCCAAAGCCAAATATGAAATGGAATTCGTTGATAAATTCGATTATGTACTCATCAACGACGGGCTTGAAACAGCGAAAAAAGAAATAACTGAAATAGTACTAAATTTCATCAACAAATGACGACAATAAAATTTCCAATAACCTATCAATCAATCGAACTTCCGTCATATAATCCCAACATCATCAGGGCGATGTTGGGTTTGAAAGTTGTTGAAAAAATAATTACACAACTCCCAAAAGATCAACTGCTTATCAAAATGCAGGCCGCATCATGCAATCCATCCGATATTGCTTTTATACAAGGTGGTTACAATATATACAAACCGCTCCCCTGCGTTCCGGGCTTCGAAGGAACCGGAATAATTGTTGAAGTTGGTGAGGCATTAGATCGTGTCGAATGGCTTGGTAAACGCGTGAGCTGCTTTACACAGGAGAACGGCGATGGCACATGGGCCGAATATCTTGTAAGCCCGACAGATCAGATAATTCAGGTCGATGATACATTAACTATCGATCAGGCAGCTTGTTTTTTTATCAATCCATTCACGGCTTTTGGATTATTTGAAATAGCACAACAACATGCATGTGAAGCTATTATAATCAATGCAGCCGGAAGCCGAGTCGCTGATTTTCTATTTGCAATGGCAAAAAAACACGGCATAAAAGCGATTGGAATCGTTAGGAAGCAGCAAACATTGGAAACACTTCTACAAAAAGGTTTTGACGCTGTAATTCTTTCAACCGATGAATCGTTTGAAGCAAATTTAAAAACTGTTTTACAGTCCTTTGAAAGCTGTGTGGCATACGATGCTGTTGCAGGTGAGCAGACAGGGCAAATTGCAAATTGTCTTCCGGCAAACTCAGAAATCGTGGTTTATGGAGGATTGTCGGGGCAGCCCGTTTCAGGAATAAACCCGATGCAATTGATTTTCAAAAATATCATCGTTTCAGGATTCAACCTCAATCAATGGATGGAATATACTGATATTGAAGCTTTTAATAAAGTCAAAAATAGCTTAACAGCAATGATAACTTCAGGAGAAGTTCAAATCCCTATAAATATTAGCGTAAAAATCCATGATGTGGTGAAAGGAATGCGCCAGTATTTAGGATCGATGTCGGAAGGAAAAATGTTGATTCATTTTTAATCACTCAAAAACGATGACCGAAAAAATTGGTTTGTTCTTTGGCTCTTTTAACCCGATTCACAACGGGCATTTAATGTTGGCCAACTATCTCGTCGAATTCACTGATTTACAGGAAGTTTGGTTCGTTGTTTCGCCACATAATCCGCTGAAGGATAAAAAGAGTTTATTGCCAGATATTGACCGGCTTGAGCTTGTGATGAAGGCTGTAGATGATTTTCCAAACTTTAAAGTAAGTGATTTCGAGTTCCGACTTCCTAAACCATCTTACACGATTGACACATTGGCCAGATTAACAGAAAAACATCCAACGAAATCTTTTTCAGTCATTTGCGGAATGGATTCTTTACAATCATTTCACAAATGGAAAAATTACGAACAAATCCTTTCTAATTATCGATTATTGGTTTATCCCCGAAAAGGCTACAGCTCAGAACAGTTTATAAATCATCCATCCGTTCAGCTCGTGAATGCTCCTGAAATAGAAGTTTCATCGAGTTTCATCCGGCATGCAATATCTGTTGGGAAAGACATACGCTTTTTCATCCCACCCAAAGCATGGCAACATATTGTTGATATGCATTTCTACGAAGATTGATTTCATTTTATAGAATAAAAAAAGGGAGCCAAATGGTTCCCTTTTTTGTTTGAGATCATAATGATCTCTATATGTTGCGATTAGCGAACAATAGTAACGCGTTGTGTTTCGCTTCCTGCGGCAGTTTCGATACGTACTACGTAAACGCCTGCTTCATAGTTAGCTGTGTTCAAGGTTACTTTGCTTGAGCCATTAGCTTGTGCATCAAATACAACTTGT
>CANNKD010000250.1 GCA_947505205.1 Bacteroidota bacterium
ATCAGACTCAACGAAAATTACGACAAAGGTTCTGTAAATTATATCCTTTTTGGAGGCAATAACTATTTCGGACAAGACATCAATGCAAAAGCCAGACCATATTTCGGATTGGGGTTAGGCGTTGGTATCGTGAGCATCGAAGGAAATTCAGCTACCAAATTTGCCTGGGATGCCAAATTGGGCGTCAAAATACAAGCTTCTCCTACTGTTGCTGTAAAATTGCAGGGTTATATGCAATCCATCATTTCAACTTTCGGAACCGATGTATGGATTGGAGCTGGAGGATATGCCTATGCAGTTCCTGACTATGTAACACTTTGGCAGTTTGGTTTGGGAGCGGTAGTTTGTTTCGATTTCAGTAAATAGGATTTTGTTTTTATGCCGTCTTCAACTTCAATACAACATAAATATTTGTAAAAAGGGATAATCTGAATAGTATCAAAATAGGGATAATAACTTTATTTACAATTTTTTATATAAACACAGACGAAGAGTGTCTGAAAATTGGAATGGTAATTTTGTTAGGCCCCAACCCTAAATGAGTTAATAAGTTTTGAGCTTGAACCTAAAATTAACAAATATGAAAACGATCCGGATTTTAAGGAGGCGTAAATCAGTAATGCTGACAATGCTATCCATACTCTTTGCTACCATTGCATTTTCGCAGGTTAAGATAGATACATTGAGACCAGCTCCAATTGACACGCTGGTTGCAATTCCCTCTGATACATTGCTCGTTTCAAAATCAGATACATTACAAGCAGTTGATATTGCTCCGGCAGTTGTACCAGCAGTTGTAGATCCGGTTGTTGCAGAACCTGCTGCGGCCAAAGCAAGCGGTGCAACAGAGGCATCACCTTCGGCTCAGGCTGAAACCAAGCAAGCAGAAGGAGAAAAAACTGAAAAGAAAAAAGATGAAAAGAAAGACAAAAAGGGGAAGAAAAATGAGATCATTTTATATGCCGGTGCGAATTTTACCAATTTATCTGCCTCAACTGCTTATGAATCAGAAGCTGCTGCAGGTTATCAATTAGGCGCTTACTATAAACAGGGAAGAATGTTCTATTGGCAGGCCGGCGCACGCTTGGCAAACGCTATGATTGGGTACAAACCGGCAAACAGCACTTCCGATTTTGAAAACATTTCGGTAATTGATTTGGATCTCCCACTTACCCTCGGAATTAATTTTACCTCTTTCATGAATCGTGTGCTCAGCCTTCGTCTGTTTGCAAGTGCAGTGCCGGCAATTAATCTAAACGTGGGAGATAATAATTCAGGCATTGCAAAGAGTGATATAAATTCTTTCGTTTTGTACGGTCAGGGTGGACTTGGAATTAATGTTGCATTCCTTGTTATTGAAGCAGGATATAACTATGGTTTTAATGAATTACTGGTTGGTAATACCGACTCAAAACCAGGACAAGTATTTATCAATCTGGGTTTTAGATTTTAAAGAACGAATCTGTCTATAAATTTACAAGAGCCAATATTGGTTTACAAAATGATTACGCTGTCTTCCCGAATATGCAGGAAAGACAGCGTAATTTTTTTATGTTACAAGCCAAAGCGGTACTGGAGACCTGCCATAAATTGTTGCCTGCTACCCAAAAAACCATACTCTGCCCGGATCATATAATGTTTGTTTAACTGAAACTGTGATCCGACAATAAAATTCCATTTATCTTTTAAACTCTTATTCAGTGAATATTGAACCGAAGCATATTCTGAATCATTCAATGCGCCATCCATGCTGACGAGTAAATTACCAGCGGTTTCAATGGTGCGGTTAGCCACATCAAATTTGGCAATATTTACAGGATTCTTTTGTTCTATAGGTGTTAATCCACCCCACCAGTCATTTACAGCAACCTGAGCGTCTTCAACCTTTATCAATCCGGCATCAATTTTCGGTTGCAATCCATCCACAGGCAAAACCTCATTTAAATTCATGGAACCTGTTGTTGAAGATGAGAATTTAACCCTGAAACCACCTGCCCAAACAGCAATATTCCGGTTTGGATTTTTAAATTTAAATGATTTACCAACGCGTGGGCCGAAAACAAATGTAAACACCGGTTTGTCTAAAGCGCTTACGTCAGTCCATACAACATTCATATCCAGGGCAATCCAACCACCACCAACACCCAATGTCGGTGTCATACCGAATCCGGCACTTACTGCATCAAAATTCGCTGTGGTTGAAAATTTGGTCACTTCATGCCATGTATTTGTCGTGTCAGGAATCCAGACACCAGCATTAATTTCTGTTGAAGAATTTGCTTTTCCAAAAATTCCATAGATATTCAGAAATGGTAATATCCATACATCAGGACGTACTGTCAATGCTGAAGCATAGGCAGTTGAGTTATCAAAACGTATCACCTCATCCAGATCATACATCGGCCCGTTGTTAAAACCAACAAACAGATCCTGAATAATCAATTCCGATTTCTGTGTAAAATAATTCACACTGACACCGGCAGAATACGGTAGGTTATACCCTTTAGCTGTAGCTTTGGCACCCCATATAGGTAGAATGTAAGGATATTCTGATTTTTTCAGACTATCGGCAAGTTCCTGATTCTTTTTCCCGACTTCTTTATTGGTATAAACCTGTCCAAATGTCTGTATTACAAATACAAAAGCGATAGTTAATGCGAGTAGAATTTTTTTCATAATTTGTGTTTTTACTTTTTTCTAATGAATAAATGTTTTTAACTCCGATTATGTAAAGTATGATTTTCGAATAAATCATTGACCATTCTGGTTGTAAACAAAGATAAAACAGAAATCCCAATTTTATCCGAAAATGCTATTACATCGGTATTTTCCGGGAATAAAATACTTAATTCTAAGTATTAAAAATGGGCTGATTGAGAATGCAATTTTCAATCAGCCCATTCATTAAGTTTAAAACAACTTATTTTTTTTCACCTACAAAAGGGATTTCATCCAAAATTTGAGCTCTGACAACAGCCAAAAGATAATTTTCGATTTCATAAAATTGCATAGCTACAATCGGTGAAGTCGCTTTTTTTACTTTTTTGTAATAGGTCACGATCAGTTTGTCTGTTGAAGTTTGTAAAGTAATGAGTTCCTTCATAAATTTATCAGCCTGTTCGTCTGTCATACTGCTGTATTGCTTGGCGTATTGCTCCAAAAGCTCGATCCTCTTTTTTCCATTTATTTTGCGTGCAGCTTCGTATTGATCATAAAGTCCCCAGAAAGCATCTTTTTGTGCTTCGGTAGGATGAACAAACTGAGCTACTGCTTCTTTTTTCTGCATGCCGATAGCAGCCTGCATGAAATCAACTTCTTCTTTGTTTGACTGTGCATACGACAAAATACCTATTGTCAATGCAGCGATTAATAATGTGATTTTTTTCATTTGTAAATTGTTTTGAGTTAATAATTTAATGTGAATTTGAATTTGTGATAATTATCTTCCTGCTTTATGACCTACGTCTAATTGTAAGTCTTAGAATAAGCCTATTCTATTTCCTTAGGAATCCTTTTTTTTGCAGCTCGTATTTAATGGTGTAAATGATTTGATCCATTGATTTATCTAAACTGGTAGGATTTAGTGTTGAAGTGGTTCCCGACCAAAGAAGTTTATCCTCGGTGATGGAATAAAAATTAGTCTCAACCTTAAATGTCTGATCTTCTGAATAATATCCGGGAGAATAGCTTCTGTAGCCATACCATCCACCATACGATGATCCTGGTACATAAGTCGTTGACTGTTCAATTTTTTTCAGGCTCATGACGATAACGCCATCAAAACCATCTTTTACCAGCTTTTCACTCACCAGTTTCTGGTCAGTATCGGTTGATTTCAGATAGGTGTATGATTGAACCCCAACGCCCGGTTTCAATTGGGCCTTAATTTTATCTTCAGCAATACGCTGAGATGAAGCATCTTTAAGCGGCGCAACAATCAGAACTTTTGTAAAAGGTTTCATTGTGGCAGCATTGAAAGAAGGATCTGCCCAGCTTTTCTCAAGTTTGGTTGCAGGTGAGCAGGCAAACAT
>CANNKD010000251.1 GCA_947505205.1 Bacteroidota bacterium
ATGACCACGCATGCCAAAGGTGGTGTTTTCCTGAATCCGGGTTCTATCACAGTAGTCGATATGGGTGCTTTGTATGTCAGAGCGATCAAAATCAATGAGTTGGGAAGAGTACTCGATTATAAAATGACCGGACAATGTGCTTCCGGATCGGGGCAGTTTGTCGAAAATATTTCGCGTTATCTCGGCTTGGCCATCGAAGATGTCGGAGCTACCTCAATGAAATCTGTAACGCCGGAAATACCTTCAGGTATTTGTTCGGTTTTGGCCGAAACGGATGTGATTAATATGGTTTCCAGGGGAATTTGCACACCGGATATTATCAAAGGAATCCATCTTTCGATAGCCAATAAAATAGTAAAACTGCTTTCTTCACTCAAAGCAACATCGCCGGTTGCGCTCACAGGCGGAATGGCCATGAATATCGGAATGATCCAGGCTTTACAGGAACTTATTGCCGAGAGTAAACTAACGCTTGAAGTTAGAACACATGAAGATGCCATTTTTGCAGGAGCCATCGGAGCTGCCATCTGGGGAGGTTTCCGTCATTTTAAACTCATAGAAGGAAGTGCTAAACATCAGGAAAATAATATTTTAACCAATGAACGATAATCTTGATCCTTTATTCAAACCAAAATCAGTTGCTCTGATTGGAGCTTCGGTTAAAGAACTTTCCATTGGAAATGTCATCATTAAAAACTTACTGCATTACAATTTCAGAGGCCCGATTTATCCCATCAATCCAAAAGTAGATGAGATCCGGGGGTTAAAAGCCTATCCATCCATTTTGGATGTTCCCGGAGAAGTGGATCTTGTGCATATTGTGATACCACCGCCATTTGTGCCGGATGAAGTTGAAAACTGTGGTAAAAAAGGCGTCAAAGCAATCATTATCAATACCGCGGGCTTTAAAGAAATGGGTGCTGAAGGTTTGGCTTTGGAAGTCGATTTTTTAGCCAGAGCTAAGAAATATGGCATCCGCATCGTTGGTCCAAATTGTCAGGGAATCATCAATTCCGATCCGGCAATCAATGCATATTGCAATTTTACTTTCACCTATCCAAAACCGGGTCATATTTCTGTGGTAGCCCAGAGCGGCGGCGTTGGTGCTGTTATTATGCAGGCTTTTTACGATATGGAAATCGGCCAGCGGATGTACACATCTTATGGAAATGGTTCGGATGTTTCCATCACAGAAGTTATCAATTATTATGGTAATGATGATGAAACAAGGGCCATTGTCGTTTATGTTGAAAGTCTGGATGACCCGCTGGAATTTATTTCGGTGGTTAAAAAAGTGACTGCCCGTAAACCAGTTTTAGCAATGACAGCCGGCCGAACTGATAAAGGTGCGGAAGCATCGCGTTCACATATTGGCGGACTGGCAGGCAGCGTTTCCATGGATCTTATTTTTAAAAAGGCAGGCATGCTCACCTTCACAAACCAGGAAGAACTGTGTCATGCAGCCGTGGCACTTTCCATGCAGCCTGTTCCAAATGGCAATAAAGTTGGAATAATTACAAACACCGGTGGACCATCAGTCATCGCTATTGATGAATTGGTGAGTTGTGGGTTGGAAATACCACCACTTTCAGCAAAAGCTGCCGAGATTCTAAAAGGAACGATGGTGGAATCGGCATCAATCAGAAATCCATTGGATGTTGTGGCAACCGCTGGTCCGGCACATTTTAAAAGTGCTCTCGAAGTGATGATGAACGAACCACAGTTTGATAGCATTTACCTGAATTTCGTTACACCGCCATTTGTCGATTGTGAGAATGTGGCCCGTGAAATTGCAGCCGCCGCAAAGGCCGGAAGCAAGCCCATCGTTTGTAATTATATGACCGATAAACAAAAATGGGGCGGTACTTCAGAAATCCTTAAGGAAGGTGAAATTCCGTGTTTCGATTTTGCCGAAACTGCCGCAAAAGCACTTAATTCATTGGTTTGTTATAACAAAATACGATCAGCCAAAGAAGGCACAATCGCTTCATTTACAGATGTAAATAAAGATATTGTTCATTCAATTCTCAATAAGGCTACAACAAAAAAAAGAGAAGTATTAACAGCAACGGAAGTTTACGGCATTCTTGAAGCCTACCGAATACCTGTTGCAAAATGGAAAGTTGTTCACGATAAAAATGCTGTCATTTCTGCTGCCGGTGAAATCGGATATCCCGTTGTAATCAAAGCTGATTCTGAGGTGATCATCCATAAAAGCGATGTGGGTGGAGTGGCAATAAACATCCAGAATGCAAGTGAGGCATCCGAAGTAGTCGAAACCATGCATAAAAACCTGGGTGACGGAATAAACTTTTTTGTTCAGAAATTCCTTCCAAAAGGACGAGAACTGATCATCGGCGCAAAAGCAGTGGAAGGTGTTGGACATATCATCATGTTTGGTTTGGGTGGCATTTTTGTTGAGGTATTGAAAGATGTCAGTTTTTCAATCAGTCCTGTGAGCGATGTTGAAGCCGTTGAAATGATTGGTACGATCAAAGCCGCGAAACTGATCGATGGATTCAGGGGCGAAAAAGGCATCAATAAAGAAAAGACGGTCGAAATCATACAGCGTATTTCTATGCTGGTGACCGATTTCCCGGATATCAAAGAACTTGACCTGAACCCTCTTTTTGCTATCGGCGATGAAATTACAGCGGTGGATGCCAGAATAATCCTTTGATAATCAATGACTTTTAACCAAATATCAATATTATGGAATACAATCATCTCAAAATTGGCATAATCGGATTGGGGCCGATTGGTCAGACACTTGCTGTTCACTTTAAAATTGCAGGTTGTGAAGTCGCAATCACCGATCTCGATCGCGAAAAACTGAATCTCATCCGAAAAGAGGGAATAGAAATTGTTTCTGCCATTGAAAAAAAATCATTCTTCAAGTATGTGTACTATTCCATTGAAGAAATGCTGGAACATGATTTCGATATCCTGATTTCAGCCGTTAAAGACTACCATGTTGATAAGCTGGTCAAGGTAATCAGGACAAATCTCAAAAAAGATGTTATTCTTCTCAGTGCCCAGAATGGCATTGATATCAGGAAAAAATACAACTGCCACTTCCCGAATTCTTCCATTTTGAGGATGGTTATCAATTTTGCCGGTAACCTACAGGCTCCGAATGTGGTTGCCATTAATTTCTTCAATCCGCCTAATTATATTGGTTCGATGGATGATTCGCAGGGAGAATTGGCAAAAAAAATTGCCGAAACTTTAACCGATGTCGGAATGCTGACTGTTCCAACAAATTCATTTTCTATTATTGATAAAATTTGGGAGAAAACCATACTGAATGCTGCCTTAAGTCCGCTTTGTGCCATTTCACGTTTAACCATGAAAGAGGCGATGAGCAATGGCGATACCTTGGAAATCATCGAACAGATTTTATATGAGGCGGTTCAGGTTGCTAATGCCGAAGAAATAAAATTACCTGAAAATTTCATCAAATTGGCAATCAGATACCTAAGCAATGCAGGGAATCACATGCCATCGCTGGCTGTTGACGTGATTAATAAACGGGAGACAGAAATCGACTTTATGAATGGAAAAATTGTCGAATATGGCAGAAAACACTATATAAAAACACCGATTAATCTCGTCCTCACCAACCTCGTGAGTGCCATCTCATGCAAGAATGGCGTAGGAAGGTGTAAATAAGACCAAACTAACAACAATGGAAAATAAAATGTATTCGTGGCAAATGACAGCCCTTGATGCTGATTTTCAGCTTACTGAGACTGATTTCCCTTCGCTTGAGGCAAACGAAGCCCTTGTAAAAATCGCCGGTTGTGGTGTATGTCATACCGATCTCAGTTTCTGGCATTATGGCGTTAAAACGAAGAAAGAACTTCCACTTACGCTCGGCCATGAAATCAGCGGGACAGTTGTGGATGGGCCAGCTGAATGGGTCGGTAAAAACGTGATTATTCCGGCTGTGCTGCC
>CANNKD010000252.1 GCA_947505205.1 Bacteroidota bacterium
TTAACAGATTCAACCGTTACACGAAATATTGGCATTCCTCTGGCGCACACTTTGATTGCCATAAAATCAATACAAAAAGGTTTGGGAAAGTTGTTGCTTAACGAAACAAAGATTGCTGAAGACCTCGATAATAACTGGGCTGTCGTTGCCGAAGCAATTCAAACCATTCTTCGTCGTGAACAAATTGAAGGTGCTTATGAAATGCTCAAAGGATTGACGCGAACCAATGCAAAAATTAATAAAATAGCCATACATGATTTCATTGAATCGCTCAGTTTGAGCCGCGATCTTAAAGATGAAATGCTGGCTGTAACACCTGAAAACTATATCGGGATTGATTTCCAATTTTAATAAAAAATGAAAAAATTCTATCGGATTTTCGCTTATATCAAACCCTATTGGGCTTATGCCTTGCTTAACGTCCTCTTCAACTTGCTTACGGTTGTGTTTTCCTTGTTTTCGTTTGCGTTGCTTGTGCCATTTTTAAACCTCCTTTTTGGTACCGATGCACTTGTTACAACGCGTCCGGACTGGGCTTTCAGTTCCAACGCTTTGCTTGGAAATATGAATTATCTCATCAGTAGTATCATCATTGCAAAAGGGCCGGTTCAAGCCTTGGTGTTTATTTGTGTTGTGATCATCATTGCCTTCTTTCTCAGGAACTTAGCAAGATATCTGGCGATGTTTTTTATGGCAAATGTGCGCATTGGTGCTGTTAAAGATATCCGCGATGCTATTTATAGAAAGATACTGATTCTGCCCTTGTCATTTTATGATAATAACAAAAAGGGTGATATCATGGCCCGTATTACTACTGACGTTCAGGAAGTTGAATATTCGATTATGAATTATCTTGAGATGATTATTCGCGATCCTGTTACCATTATTGCCTTTTTTATATTTATGCTGAGTATGAGCCCGAAGCTGACATTATTTGTGATAATTATTCTTCCGTTAACTGGTTTTGTCATTGGTCAAATCGGAAGAAGCCTTCGGAAATCATCAAAAATCGGACAAAATATGCTTGCCGGCATGCTATCAACCATTGAAGAAACTATTTCCGGATTGCGCATCATCAAAGCATTTAACGCGATCGATTATTCCGATAAAAAATTCAAACAACAGAACAGTTCTTATACCAAACTGATGGTAAATATCTATCGCCGCCGCGACTTAAGTTCACCCATGAGCGAGTTTTTGTCATCGCTCGTGATTGTGGTTGTTCTTTGGTTTGGTGGTCGCCTGGTTTTGGCTGATTCCGGTTCTATCAAAGCTGCTGACTTCATTACTTATATCATTGTTTTTTCGCAGATTATTCCACCGGCCAAAACATTCGCCCAAGGTTTTTATAGCATTCAGAAAGGAATCGCATCAGCCGAGCGAATCTTCGAGATTCTTGATGCTGAAGAAGTTATTGAGGAACGTGTTAATGCACAGCATATCAGTGATTTCAATCAAAGTATTGAATACCGTAATGTAACTTTTCGATACGAAAAAGAGGATGTAATCAAAGGAGTGAACATCACCATTGAGAAAGGAAAAGTGATTGCACTTGTGGGTGAATCGGGTGGGGGCAAATCGACATTGGTCGATCTGTTGCCGCGATTTTATGATGTGGTTGAAGGTGGAATTTTCATTGATGGCGTGGATATTCGTGATTATCGAATTGATTCTTTGCGTGGATTAATGGGAATGGTGACGCAGGAAAGTATATTATTTAATGACTCTGTATATAACAATATTGCTTTTGGCAACACGGCAGCTACCATGGAAAGTGTGATTGAAGCTGCCAAAGTGGCAAATGCGCATGAGTTTATAACGCAGTTGGAAGATGGCTATTTGACAACCATTGGCGATCGCGGTTCGAAGCTTTCCGGCGGACAACGTCAGCGATTGAGTATTGCTCGCGCAGTATTGAAAAATCCTCCCATTCTCATCCTCGATGAGGCGACATCTTCGCTTGATACTGAGTCGGAACGCCTTGTACAGGATGCATTGGCAAAAGTGATGAGTAGCCGGACATCGGTGGTAATTGCGCATCGTTTGTCAACCATTCAACATGCTGACGAAATCATAGTGATTGTTAAAGGTAAAGTTGTTGAACGTGGAAAACATGACGATTTGATTGTTAAAAGTGGTGTATATCGTCGTTTGCACGATTTACAGTCGTTCAGTTGATTTATTTACAACTTGAATTCTTTTTGATTGATGGTGAAATTTAATATTTCGCAAAACTAATGCCAAAACCCATTATTTTTGCAAAAAATAAATAAATATGGATTTAAATAAGATTGTTTCAATTAGTGGGAGACCGGGATTATATAAAGTAACCGGACAAGGTAAGGCTAACGTTATCGTTGAATCGCTAATTGATGGAAAGCGGTTTCCTGCTTTTGTACAGGATAAAATGAGTTCACTTGCCGAAATCAGCATCTTCACTACAACCGAAGACCGCCCGTTAAAGGAAGTTTTTAAGATGATAAACTCAACCTTTGGTCTGCAACTCGAATTTGATGTTAAAAAGTTGAATCAAAATGATTTGAGGGAAAAGTTTGCACTCGTTGTTCCTGATTACAATACGGAAACTGTTTATACTTCTGATATGAAGAAAGTTTTTGGATGGTATCAGATGCTTGCCGAAAAGGATCTTCTGGATTTCTCGGAGGAGCAAGTAGTTGAAGAACAACAAATTGAAGATTCAAAAGAATAAAAACTGAAAGTCCCTGATAAGGACTTTTTTTATATAGATTTTCATGTATAAACGATTATTACGCCCGATTTTCTTCCTTTTCAATCCTGAAACAATTCATCATTTTGTAATAGGAATGCTAAAGCTTATTGGGAAAGTCCCAGGTAAACGGCAAGCCTTGAAATGGTTCTTTACTGTGAAAGACAAGCGTCTTGAAAGAGAATTATTCGGAATTCATTTTCCTAATCCCGTAGGTGTTGCTGCTGGCTTTGATAAAAATGCTGAGGTATTCGAAGAATTGTCATCATTTGGATTTGGCTTTATTGAAATTGGAACCGTCACGCCAAAACCACAGCCCGGAAATCCTAAACCGAGGTTGTTTCGTTTGCCAAGAGATAAAGCCTTAATCAATCGGATGGGTTTCAATAACAATGGGTTGGATAAAGCAATTCTTCAGTTGAAAAAACGAAAATCAAATGTCATTATTGGCGGTAATATTGGCAAAAATACATTGACACCCAATATGATAGCATATCAGGATTATGAAGAGACTTTTGTTGGTTTATTTGACTATGTCGATTATTTTGTGGTGAACGTAAGCTGTCCGAATATCAGCGATTTGAAAGAATTGCAAGATCAGGATGCGCTGATTTTAATCCTGAACAAATTGCAATCTATTAATAATGGTAAATCCAAGCAAAAGCCGATTTTATTAAAGGTTTCACCCGATTTGAACAACAAACAACTTGACGAAGTGATTGATATTGTCCGTCTTACAAAAATAGATGGCGTGGTGGCCACCAATACCAGCATCCAACGAAATTTGAATAATACCGATAAAAACGAAATAGAAACGATCGGTAATGGCGGTTTAAGTGGCCTCCCTCTTCGTGATAGATCAACAGAAATCATTCGGTATCTGGCAACAAAATCGAACAATGCTTTCCCAATCATTGGTGCGGGTGGCATCTTCACTTCGGAAGACGCTATCGAAAAAATAAATGCCGGAGCCGATCTGATTCAAGTTTATACCGGATTCATTTACGAAGGTCCGTCTATCGCCAAAAAGATAAACAAGGCAATTCTGAAGCAAATGAAATCCGGTTTGAGATTGAATTAGGCTTCAATTCAAATGACAATTTTAAACCATCAATTACAATACTATTTCGTTGTCGAAAGCATGCTATTGGCTTCAAGTGCAATCAAACGGTTGTAATTAAAGCTAAGTTGCTGATAATTAATTAAGTCAA
>CANNKD010000253.1 GCA_947505205.1 Bacteroidota bacterium
CAATTTATGTTAGCCATCATGGTGATGGTTTCTTTTGCTTTGGTATCATGTACCAAGGAAGGTCCTGCCGGACCAGCCGGTAAAGACGGAACAAATGGTACTGATGGAACAAATGGTACTGATGGAACAAACGGATTGGATGGCGGAACCAATTGCGCGCAATGCCATGACAATACCCAAACATTGTTTTCAAAAGTAAACCAGTGGGAACATTCATTCCACGCTACCGGTGAGGCATTCAACAGAAATACTGCCGCTTGTGCAACCTGTCATACAAGTCAGGGATTTATTGGCGTTCGCAATGGAACTTACGATCCTGCAGCAGCTGGAGCTAAAATTGAAAATCCTAATCCACCTAACTGCTATACCTGCCACATGATCCACGACACTTATTCTCCAGCAGACTGGGCACTCAGGGTAACTGGCGAAATTTCCATGTTCAATACCACAGAAACCTATGATTTCGGAAAAAGTAGTATTTGTGCAAGTTGTCACCAGGGTCGGGCAGTTAGCGGCGGAATGCCGGTACCAAACGGACCAGATGTAACCTTCACAGGCGTTCGTTATGGCGTGCACCACGGACCAATGGCCAACGTATTTACCGGAAAAGGTTTGTTTAACATCGGTGATGGTCTTGATTTAAACAGCCCTCACACAACCATGATTACCGAAGCCTGCGTTACTTGTCACATGGCCAGTGCTAATGGATATAACTATGGAGAACACACCATGAACGTTTCGGGTGATGTTGAAGGAACAGAAACCTTGAACACTGCCGGTTGTGTATCATGCCATGCTGATGCAGCTGCCTTGCTCGTGAAAGTTACAAATCTTCAAACAGAAATCAGCGGAAAATTAATTGAACTAAAGGCACTTTTGGATGCAAAAGGCATTACAGCTGCCGGAAGCGACAATACAATTGGCGGAACCTATCCTGCTAATGTTGCCGGAGCATGTATCAATTACAAAGCTATAACAGAAGACAAGAGCTTAGGTGTACACAATTTCACTTATGTCCGTAGATTATTACAAAATTCTATTGATGGCATTCAATAGGAAATAAATTATATCAAATACAAGACTCCACCACTGTGCATTGGTGGAGTCTTTTTTATATTTTTGACATACTAAACCATATTAAAATGACGAATAATAGACATTACCTTAATTTACTGATGTTTGCATCGCTTCTGGCAATACTTTCATCATGTTCGTACGATTTTATTGAGTATCCGGTTGTGATTCCACCTGATCCGAATGATACCGTATATTTTGCAGAAAAAATTGCCCCGATTTTCACTGCAAATGATAACTGTACATCCTGTCACAAAGACGGTGGTGCTGCATCTCCAGATTTTTCCACAGGAAAGGCTTATTCTTCCATAGTACCTAATCTGATCAATGAAGCAGATCCTGAGTCAAGTTTGATTTACTGGCATGCACATCCAAGTTCTGATGCACATACATGGAAAAAACTGACCACAAATGAAGCTGACCTGATTTTATTGTGGATTCAACAAGGAGCCTTGAATAACTAATTTTTAAAAAGACAAAAGATGAAAAAAATACTATTCAGTACCTTATTTACAATCGCTTTGACGGTTGGACTTTGGGCTCAGGAAGATTCTACAGTAGTTGTTAAAGTAAAAGACAAACCGGTTCGTCCACCTTTTCAGAGTGGATATTTGATTGATAACCAGACAACTTATATTTCAAGCCCAAAAACACTGGAACTTGACATTCACCATAAATTTGGCAAGATGGGCAATGGATTCAGCGATTTGTTTGGCATCTATGCTCCGGGTGCAAATATCCGGATTGGCTTCAGTTATACCCCTATCAAAAACCTTCAGGTTGGTTATGGCATCGCCAAACAAAATATGTTCAGCGATTTCTCGGCGAAATACACTGTTTTCGAACAAACCAGAAAAAATACATTTCCTGTTGCTTTGGCACTTTACGGAAATGTTGCCATTGATGGACGGAATAAAGATGTATGGTCTTTAAGCTATAAAGGCTCGAACAGATTATCCTATTTTGGACAGGTAATCGTCAGCCGTAAGTTTACGGATTGGTGTGCAGTACAATTAAATAGCAGCTTCTCCCATTTCAATTCGGTTGATTCATTGTACGACCACGATAAAATTTCGGTTGGTATCAATGCAAAATTTCAGTTTTCACCACAGTCGTCTATCTTGGTACAATACGATTTGCCACTTAAAATTCAGGGTATTGCCGAGCACACAGAGTTTTACAAACCAGCTAAACCAAATTTTGGCATTGCATGGGAAATTTCAACCAGCACACACACTTTCCAAATTTTCGTTACAACATGCGAAAGCCTGTTACCACAGCAGAACGCTATGTATAACCAAAATGATTTCACAAACGGCGATATTATGTTTGGCTTCCTTATTACACGTCTTTGGGGATTTTAACTATTTTTGTAAAATACTAACTTAATAAATATTTATACTATGAAAACTAGATTTCTTTTTATCAGCTCCCTATTACTCATTGCATTCGCTATTTATGCTTTCAATGTTCCTCAGGATCAAAAAAAACCAGCACCATGGAAAATAGATGCAAAATTCAAAGCCATGAAGAATCCTGCTCCCGGTGATGCCGAAAGCATCAAACTTGGAAAAGCACTCTATGCCAAACACTGCAAATCATGCCACGGAAACCTTGGTTTAGGCGATGGTCCAAAAGCAGCTAACCTGGAAACTTTCCCCGGAGATTTTTCTGATGCTAAATGGCAAGCTACCTACAATGACGGTGAAGTTTATTATATGATTTTTGCCGGACGTGATGATATGCCAAAATTTGATGGAAAAATTGATGAAGAAGGAACCTGGGCAGTTGTAAACTATGTACGTTCATTAAAAAAATAATTGATTCTTAATCTATAATATTTAAATTAAATGCCATGAAAAAAGGAATTTTATTTATCAGTTCGTTATTACTCGTTGCTTTTCTGTTTTTTGCTTTCAGTGTTCCGCAGGGACAAAAAAAACCTGCACCCTGGAAAATTGATGCTAAGTTTAAAGCGATGAAAAACCCTTCTGCCGGAGACGCTGAAAGCATTAAACTTGGTAAAACATTGTATGCAAAACATTGCAAATCATGCCATGGGAATGTTGGTTTGGGCGATGGTCCCAAAGCAGCCAACCTTGAAACTTTCCCTGGAGATTTTTCAGATGCTAAATGGCAAGCAGCCTATACTGATGGAGAATTGTATTATATGACCATATTTGGCCGCGATGAGATGCCTAAATATGACAGCAAAATACCTGATGAAGAAGGTAGATGGGCTGTGGTTAACTACGTCCGTTCATTGAAAAAATAAATGATCATCATTCTTTTATCAAATTAAATGATTTTTTAAAGGTTTACAACCAGCTGTTTCAACAACATCTGCATTGTAAACCTTTTTAATTAAAATAGACAATTATGTTTAATAAGAAATTTTTGTCACTCTTTCTGTTAACGACTTTATCAGGTTTCTCCTGGCTTAATGCTGCCAACAGTGAGGAAAAAATACCTGCTAAATTTGAGGAAAACAAACACTGTTTTCAGTGCCATTCTCAACAGTTCTACACCTTTGACAACCCTGTCACTGAAAAGAAAGAACGCAAGGCGATGAACCCCAATTTTGTTTATAATCCGCAGGAATTTTACAAAGGAGTTCACCGTAATTTTGCATGTACTGACTGTCATTCATCTGATTATGAATCATTTCCACACGATGCAGCATTACGTTTGGAACAAAAATATGCATGTATGGATTGTCATGGCGGTGATCCTGAATATGAAAGTTATCATTTTGAAGCCATTGAGGTTGAATTTAACCAAAGCGTGCACGCAACCCGCCACAGTGAAGATTTCACCTGCTGGATGTGTCATG
>CANNKD010000254.1 GCA_947505205.1 Bacteroidota bacterium
AAATAGCCATACTCTAAATGGAGTCTTTTTGTATCTAAAAGGAATTTGATTCGATGCAACATTTAAAAGTATTTTCACTATTCTTATTGATTATTAGCTACGTTAAATTGACTTAGGTTAAACTTTTGTTTAATTCCTTACTATAAATTTATCTATTACCTTAGTAAATTCAACTACATCCAGAGGTTTGGTTAAATAACCTTTAGCGCCCAAATGTATTAATTTTTCAATTTGCTCAGGCATGGCATCTGCACTAATTACGATTACGGGAATCTTTTGTGTTTTTTCTTCTGCCTGAAGTAACACTAAAATTTCGCTTCCATGAATATCAGGTAAATTAAGATCGAGAAGAATTAAATCAGGTGCGTTTTCGATGGCCAGCTGAAGTGCCTGACTGCCAGTTGAATCAGTAATTAAACGAATGCCGGCGCGATGTCCCTGAATAATTTGCTCTACCAGATCAATGTTTGAATTATTATCTTCGATGATGAGTATGGTTCCTTCATTTTTTGAATCAATACCAGCCTCCAATAATTTATTTGCTTCTGATAACCCAACTTTCAGTGTTGCATTTTTCTCTAAAAGTAAGGCGTTTTCAATATTTGCGATGTTCAAATCGGAAGTTAGTTCTGTATTCTTTTGCTCTTGTTGTAAATAACTTAAATTGCTTACGGAGATCGGAAGTTCAAACCAAAAAGTACTACCTTCACCCAATACGCTATGAACACCAATTTCACCTTCCATGGCAATGATCAGCTTTTTAACTACAGCCAAGCCAAGTCCGGTGCCCAAAGTTTCAGTTTTTTCGGCCCCAATCCGCTCAAAAGGATTAAAAATTTTAAAGATATCATCAGCATTTATTCCTTTGCCTGTATCTGTAATTGAAATTCTTAAAGAAACCCTGTCATATTTGTCTTTGGGCATTATTAACGCAGAAATTGTTATGACCCCTCCTATTTTATTGTACTTAATGGCATTATCGAGCAAATTTATTAATATTTGTTTCAGGCGCTTATTGTCGGCCATAACAGATAGTTCCTTTATGGCAAGTTCGTCCAGTTCGACCTTAATTTGTCTTTCCTCAAGCTGAGGCTGCAGTGCATCTATTATTTCATAGATGGCCCAAAATAGCTGAACGGGTTCAATATTTAAAGAAATCTTTCCTGCCTCAATACTTGAAATATCAAGCACCTCATTAATCAAATTGAGCAGATGTTTTCCTCCTGTAAAAATGTAATTTATATTTCTCTTGTGTACCGGACTCAAATCAGCCATTTCCATTAACTGGGCAAAACCCAGGATTGAATTCAAGGGTGTACGCAGTTCGTGACTAATGCGCGAGAGGAACTCACTTTTTGCCCGATTGGCATTTTCAGCTTCGCTTTTTGCTTTCAAAAGCGCTTCTTCAGTAAGTTTACGTTCGGTAATATCTACGACCAGCGTCAACAAACAAAGTTTGTTTTCAACATAAATCTTATCGGCAGAAAACAATCCTGTTAGAATTGTGCCTTGTCTCGGCCTCATTTTTAATTCGACCTCTTTGACCGGAATATTTCGGTTCAAATCGTCATATATTTTCTTTCGAACGTCAGGATCCACAAAAAGATTGAAGTCAACAGCAGATTTGCCGACGATAACATCTCTGGGATAGCCCAATGTTTTTATAAACGTATCATTCACATCGATAAAAATTCCGTCATCTAAACCACTTATAGCCATTAAAGCAGCACTGGTTTGAAAAGCTTTTGAAAACTTTTCTTCGGACAGTTTAATTTTTGAAATATCTTTGGAAACTCCGAAAATTACCGGTTTACCATTCCAATTGCCCGGCTTCACCCTGGTTTCAACTGAAATATAATTGCCTGATTTAGTTACCAAAGGTACTGGACAAAAATCGGCAGTTCCGGCTAACATCTCTCCCACAATTCGTCCGGCTTCATCCCTTCGATCAGGTGGATGTACCATTAAAACTGATTGAGCCATCAATTCTGTGTTGGTGTAACCAAGGCGATTAATAACAGTATTGTTGTTATGAATGATGTTTCCCTGCTCGTCTAATACAAACAGAAAATCATCTATGGTATTGAAGAAAGTTTCGTAATTCTGACGGGTTTGATCCAGTTTCAGATCATTTTTTTGTCTGTTTAGAATACCGGAAAGCATATTGCTCCATACTTTCAAGTTGTTTTTTTCCTCATGCGAATATTCCTTCGGATACTTTACCGAATCCAAACCTACGAACCCGATCAGTTGGTTATTATTCATGATCGGAATAACAAGTAGAGATTGGATTCCTTGAGGTTCCAGAATTTCACGTTCTGCAATCCATGATTCAGGCAAATCTTTTACTGATAGTATTTCAATATTTTCGAACCGCCTGAGTTTCTTCATCCAGTTTGGGAATATTTCAACAGGAATATTCTGGAGATTTTCAATTTCAGGTGACACACCCTCATTACACCATTCGTAGGTATTACTCATGGTGTTATCATAATCGTTTATTTCGAAAATATAGGCACGGTCTGCGGTAAGCAGATGAGCTATTTTATGTAATGCATGCGAAATTGCTTCAAATATTTCATCGCTGTTAAGGCGATTCAATTGGACTGATAAAAGAAGTAATTCCTGCTGAAATTCAATCGTGCGTTTTGCTTCAGTTATATCCTCAAATATGTAAAAACGTCCAAAATATTCATCATTTTCGCCGCGGATCTGTGTTGAAAAACGCCGGATGGTGCGGTTTTCGGTAAATGCAATTTCATCTTCTATCACGATGCGGTTTTCTTCGTACTGCAACGGCTTGCACGATTCGGCAAAAGCAGGAATATCGGCTAACACAGGCAGACAATAAGGAATAATATCGTTATTCTTGAGTTCGCCTTTTTGCATTTGATCAGCCAGTTGTTCAATGCCCCATATCTGGCAAAAGCGCTGGTTGAAATACAGAATATCATCTGTGCGGTTGTCAACTACTAAAAAGCCTAAAGGTGACGCATTCGACATTAATTCCAAAAGCGTTTTATTCCATTTTAACAGTTCTTCCGCTCTTTTGCGCTCGGTAATATCATTCAGAGAAGTGACCCTTACATTCCTCCCTTTATAAAACATCATTTTCCCGCTTAACATACAAGGGAAAGTTGTTCCGTCTTTTCTTAATGCAATTACTTCGTATGGATCTTCATAACCTGCCATCATATTATCCAATACTATTTTCCGGTGTTCTGGTATAATCCAATCGGTTCCATATCTGCCAAGAGCTTCCTCGTCGGTATAACCAAACACTTTTTCAGCCATCGAATTTTGCTCGATGCAAATACCTTTTTCCGAGAAGAAAATAGAATCGAAAGCGGCTTCGCTTAATCCACGGTGTGTTTCCCGACTTTCTTCAATTTCCTCACCAGCCTTCTTCCGTTCGGTAATATCCTGATGTGTTCCTGACATCAGGAGTGGTTTTCCGTCATCAGTCCAGGTGTGAACTTTACCTCGGTCCAAAACCCATACCCATTCACCATTTTTGTGTAGTAACCTCGATTCGAAAGAATAATAATCCAACTCACCTTTAAAGTGCTTTTCGAGCAATGCTTCAGATTGCTTCAAATCGTCGGGATGGGCAAATTTCATCCAGGTTTCGATACTTACCGGCGATATTTCATCCAAGGTATAACCTATTATTTTGGCCCAATGATCGTTAAAAATCGTTTCACCTGTTTGTATATTCCACTCCCAGGTACCCAAATTGGTGCCTTCAATAATTGATGCAAGTCTTTGTTTTTCATAGGCAAGGGCAGCTTCGGCCTGTCGGCGGTCGGTTATATCCTGAAGTGTTCCGTAGGTTCCTGTAATTTCATCATTTTCATTTATTCCCAGTCGGGCAAATACTTCAATCCACCGGAACCCTCCGTCCTT
>CANNKD010000255.1 GCA_947505205.1 Bacteroidota bacterium
CAGATGGTGATATTAGTCAGGATCCATATCCTAATTCAGAAGATTATTGGATTGTAAAAATTGATATTGATGGAAATATTATATGGGATAAGATAGTTGGGGGTACTTATGGAGATAAGATATTTACTGGTTGTCCAACTTTTGACGGGTGCGTTGTGGCCCTGGGCGAGTCAATTTCTGAGGATGGTGATGTGAGTGTCCATTTCGGCGCAAAAGATGTCTGGTTGGTTAAAATCAGCGGCGATGGCGAGGTGGAGTGGGATTTTACGCTTGGTACGGATCATACGGATTATGGGCAGGCTATTATTCAAACCACGGATGGAGGTTACCTAGTAGGTTGCTCATCAATGCTCGAGGGTGGTGGCAACCTAAACTGTGAATCGCACGGTCTGGCTGATGGGGTATTGGTAAAACTCGATTCGCTGCGCAATATCGAATGGCAGCATTGCTATGGAGGGAGTTGGTATGATGGCATCATTGGATTATTGGAGGTTGCCGATGGATATATTTTTCTTGCTTATGCAAGTACAAATGATGGTGATTTAGTCGGTTCAGGTTGGCATGAGGGCTACAATCACCTAGGTAATCCGACGAGTGATACCTGGGCAGTAAAAGTTGATTTTTCGGGAAATATTATTTGGAAAAAGTGCTATGGGGGATCAAAATATGATGATTCAAAGAGTATCGTTCAATTGGGTGATGGCAGTTTTATGATAGTTGGATTAACAGATTCACATGATGGAGATGTGGTTGGGAACCACTCCGGCAATGCAGGTGATAACGATATTTGGGCCATCCATATAAGCAGCGAAGGAGAATTGTTGGGCCAACAATGCTTTGGTGGCTGGGGCGATGAACGTATTGAATTTGGTGTGGTAAAAAAGAGTGATAACGATTTTGTTATTGCTGGGCAAACCAATTATGGCCCCTCGTACGATGTAGGTTGCACACCCCATGGCGGTAACTGGGACAATGAATACTGGGTGTTTGAGATTAAAGACACCACGGTTGCCGTACCTGAAAACAGGCAGATCGCGCAACTGAAGGTATATCCAAATCCGGCAGAAGACAATGTATTCATCGAAATACCGGAAACCTACCAACTGAATAATGCGGTAATGCAGGTATTGGATGCCAGTGGCAGAAGCGTAATCAAACAAAAACCTGAATCACACACATTACAACTCAATATCCACCATCTCCCGGCTGGCCTATACATATTGAAATTGATGAATAACGAAGCTTTCGTTACAAAAAGGTTTGTAATCAGGTGATTGTCAACGATGAATTTGCCATTGTTAAAGCCTAAAGTTCAACTTAATCCCTCCCAAACTCCATCAAAAACGATTTCAGAAAATCATTGATTTTTCCATCCATCACTGCCTGAACATTGGAAGTTTCGTGGCCGGTACGGTTGTCTTTCACCAACTTATAAGGATGCATCACATACGAACGAATCTGTGAGCCCCATTCAATTTTCTTTTTGGTTCCTTCAATCTTGTCTTTGGCGTCCTGCTTCTTTCGTAATTCAATCTCATATAGCTGAGAACGAAGCATTTGCAAGGCTTTTTCGCGGTTTTGTCCCTGTGAGCGCGTTTCCTGACATTCGATCACGATGCCCGATGGTGCATGACGAACCCGAACTGCCGTTTCCACTTTATTCACATTTTGTCCGCCCGGACCACTAGATCGGAAGGTGTCCCAAGAAATATCTGCCGGATTTATTTTAATGTCAATATTGTCATCCACCACAGGATACACATAAACGGAAGCAAACGAAGTATGGCGGCGGTTGGCCGAATCGAATGGCGATAATCGTACTAAACGATGAACACCGTTTTCACCTTTCAGGTAGCCGAAGGCATATTCGCCTTCAAGTTCAAGCGAAACACTTTTGATGCCCGCTACTTCACCATCCTGTAAATCAAGTTGTTTCACCTTGAATTTATTGTCCTCGGCCCACATCAGATACATCCGCATGAGCATCTCGGCCCAATCCTGACTTTCGGTGCCTCCGGCACCAGCATTGATGTTCACGATGGCCGAAAGTTTATCTTCTTCGCCGCCAAGCATATTCCAAAATTCCAGTTCTTCAATCTGAGCCAGACATTTGTTGTAGGCCTCATCCACATCTGAATCGGTGGCTTCCTCGGCTTCGTAAAATTCGCGGGTTAACGACATTTCTTCAAACAAGGTTTCCGCGAGCTTGTAGCCTTCAGTCCAGCGTTTGAGATCCTGAATGGTTTTCAGTAACAGTTCAGCTTGTTTTGGATTTTCCCAGAAATCGGGCGCATGGGTTTTTTCTTCGTATTCTTCTATTTCAACTTGTTTGCGTTCGACGTCAAAGGTACCTCCATAAGGCTTCAAGCCTTTTCTGTAAATCTTTCTGGTGTTCTGTTGATATCATTTTTTTTGTTATTAGTTACGCTACTTGTTACTTGTTAAACTTACTACTCACAACTCATCTCTGTTTCACTTCGTCTCTCAGTCATTACGTCTCAATACCTCCCAAACCAATGACGATTCGAAACCTTTTTGAATCGCATATTTGGCAATTTTTGCTTTTCTGAGATGTTCATTTGTTTCTTTAACCTGTTTTGAATCAATAATTTGCTCTAGAATATTTTGATATTCATCTTCATCAATTTCGTTTAACCCAATTTGAATTTGTTCAGATTTGAGTTTCTTTGCTTGCAGAGAAAACCTGATTTTCTGTTTTCCCCATTTATTAGAACGAAGTTTTCCTTTCGCGTAGGCAATGGCAAATCGCTTCTCGTTCAGGTAATTTTCATCTTCCAGTTTTTGTATAATCTTTTGAATATCAGTTTTATCAGCTTCTAAATGGATGAGTTTATCGATCACTTCGCTTTTACATCTTTCCTGGTAATCGCAGAAACGACGTGCTTTATCAATTAAATTATCGAAGTTTTCACTCATTTTCAGTTCGTTAGCAAATTCTGTTTTATTGTGGATTGGTGAAACTATGCAACGTAACATCGAAAACAAGCACGGAATTTCCTGGGATTTTTCCTGTTGCACGATTTCCATAACCCAATCCTGATGGAATAATGAGTTTTATTTTACCGGCTGCTCCGATGAGTGGAATACCTTCTTTCCAGCCTTCAATCATATTATTTAATGGACCAGTGAAATAAGAGCCAGAGTCGAAAGTAGTTCCATTTAATAGTTTACCAACATAAGTAACAGTAATTGAGGCTGTTGGAGATGGCTTTGCCGCGCTTCCTTCCGCGGTGATGATATAATGAAGACCACTGTCTGTTTTTTGTGTAACCAACTGATTGGCAGCAATATATTCCTCAATGGCGGCTTGATCAAGTTGGGCTTGGGTAACAACCTGCTTTTCGCCACAAGCACTTGCAAATAAGGCAATTATAAATAGTAATACATTAAGTTTTCTCATAATTAATTTAAATTTTTACTTGGGATAAGTCGTTTAATTAGGATAGGTAATTGTTCAGCAGCAGTTCCGCGGATAATTTCGATTTTTCGAAATGACTGAGGTTCAGCTTTCGGGTCAATTAAAATGATTGGGGCAGCTTGAGGAACATATTCGATGAGTGAGGCAGCCGGATAAACGACCAATGAAGTGCCTACAACAACCATCATATCAGCTGTTTCAGTAATTCTGATCGCTTTTTCAAACATTGGAACCTGTTCGCCAAACCAAACAATATGGGGACGGAGTTGTGCGCCATCTTCGGCCAGATCACCCAGTTTTACTTCCCAATTTTCAGGAGTATAAATAAAACTGGAATTTTTTGTACTTCTCACTTTCGATAATTCACCATGCAAATGCAAAACCTTGGATGAACCTGCCCGTTCATGCAG
>CANNKD010000256.1 GCA_947505205.1 Bacteroidota bacterium
GAGCTTGTTCCAAGCATTCGAACCTAATTTATTCAGTGATGGCTCAACACCGTCTTTACCCGAATATTTTGAAATACGATGCAAAGAATGAATGCTAACATACAGAATATCATCATTTTGATAAATCAATCGAATGGCTTCCTGTTGTTTACCGTTGTTGTCTATGATTTCCATTCCGGCAAATCGTCCGATACCATGATCGATATGACTCACGAAATCACCAATGCATAAATCATTTAACTGCTTGATTGTCAATACCTCTTTTGAAGCAAAACTTTCACGAATATGGAATTTATGGTATCGCTCAAAAATTTGATGATCGGTATAACAACACAGTTTGAGATCATTGTCGATGAATCCCGATTCCAAACTATGATTTATGTATTGAAATTCGACAATATTATTGTCATCTTTATCAGCCTGAATATCATGTAAAATCTGTGTTAAACGATCAATCTGTTTGCCACTTTCCGAAAGGACATAAATATCAAGTTTTTCCTTATTCTTCTTTCGGAGATCATTAAGTAACAATTCAAAGTTTTTATTGAAATTTGGCTGAGGGCTGCATTGAAATTGCGCGACATAAACTGCATTGATCAGACTCTTTTTCCCATACTCAATAGTCCTGCAATCAATAAGTTGACTCCAAAGTTCTTTCCCATTGCAAAACAACAAATCGGGTTTCTGATGACCTTGTTCTGAATCAAGTTTTTCGAAAGCTGTGATGGCCTTCAAATGTTCAGCATCAATACGATCGCTAAAGGCAGCAGCTTCATCAATCCAAACCGTTAGTCCATCAGGAAAGAAAGAAAATAAACTTTCTCTTTCTTCAAACACAAAACGATCCTGAACATTGGGCAATAACTGTATGCTATTCATCTGTGTGATTGACAATTGAGAAACAGGATTGAATGTCCGGATCGACTCAACCTCATCTCCAAAAAACTCAATACGGTATGGATGATCATTCGAAAAAGAGAAAACGTCCAAAATACCACCTCGTATTGAAAATTGTCCAGGCTCAATGACAAAATCAACGCGTTCAAAATTGTATTCCAATAACAAATCAGACACAAAGTCAAGCGAAACTTTCTCGGAAACCTTTAACTTAATACTGAATTTAGAGAGATGCCGCCTTGTGACAACTTTCTCGCAAAGTGCTTCTGGATAAGAAACTACAATTGTTTTGCGGGCGCTAACACTTACCCTGCTCAGAACTTCGGTGCGTGAAAGAATGTATGTATTATCAGGTTTTTCGGGTTCATACGGACGTTTGTAAGAACTTGGGTAAAACAAAACCCGCTTTTTGCTAAATTCCTGTTCACGTTCGCTGAAAAGATTTTCAAGATCATTGTAAAAATAGGCTGCTGATTCTTTATCGCGACAAATAACCAAATGTTGCCCGCCTAAAAGCTCTGATAATGCAGAAGTTACAACGGAAGAAGCTGAACCAACTGTTCCGCTCAACAAGGCATGTTTATTTCGTTCAAGTTCAGCAGCAATCGAAATAATTTGCTTGCTTTTTTGATAAATCTCGCGAATTGAAATAGTATTCAAGTTAAAATATTTCTGCAAAGGTAAAGAATGCAAAAGGTTCATAACTATATACCCGACTTTTTCACTCAATCATTTCAAATTCCAGTAAAGATATTCGTCAGATGTCAACTTCTGATTTTTATTACTTTTGTCAAAATTTAATTTAGAATGATTCTACATAATAAAGTGGATAAAGAAGTTTTGAAATGTCGGTTACACGAAGAATCGTTCAATCGCATCACACTTTCATTTTACAGGTTTATCGAAATAGTTGACCCGCAGATATTTAGAGATGAATTATTTATTCAACTTAGTGAAATGCTGATTTTTGGTAGAATTTATGTCGCCACCGAGGGCATCAATGCACAGATTAGTGTTCCTGAACACCAGTTGGAATATTTCAGGAAATATGTGAATAACCATCCTTTTCTCCAGGGAATTTTTTTGAATCAGGCCATTGAAGAAACTGGGAAATCATTTTATAAATTGAAGATTCTTGTCAAGCACAAAATCCTTTCCGACGGTTTAATTAATAGCGATTTTAACATTTACAATGTTGGTCAACATCTTGATGCTGTTACATATAACGAAATACTTGGTCAACCCAATACGATTGTGATCGATCTGCGAAACAACTATGAACATGAAGTTGGCCATTTCGATGGGGCGTTGCTACCGGATGTGGATACCTATAAAGAATCCATTCCGGTTATCATTCGTATGCTGGAAGAAAAAAATCCTGATAACATTATGCTATATTGCACAGGTGGAATTCGTTGTGAGAAATTTTCGTCCTATTTACATCACAAAGGATTCAAAAATGTATTTCAACTTAAAGGCGGTGTGATCAATTATGCCCATCAAATAAAACAGTTACGTATCGAAAGTAAATTTATTGGAAAGAATTTTGTTTTTGACGACCGAATGGGGGAACGTGTCACAGATGACATTATCGCGCATTGCCATCAATGCGGTGATCCTGCTGATCATCATGTAAACTGCGCCAATAACGCCTGTCATTTGCTTTTTATTCAATGTGAAAAGTGTGCCAATATATTCAATAAATGCTGTTCTTTTGAATGTATGGATCACATTTCTCTTCCTGAAGAAACCCAAAAACAACTCCGAAAAGGGAAAGTACATCCAAATGCGCATCACAAAGGCAAATTAATAAAGGCAAATTAATAACGGCATAGCATACTTGCATTCCAAAAGCAGTTAATCACTAAATAGCAAAATGATTGGTGAAACAAATCTTTTAAAGCAGTGAAATTTATTGCTAAATCATTCACAATGGCACAACATTTGAGGCAAATCTTTGTTATATGTTGTATATTTGCAAATGCATAAAGTTTCGATAAATATGAAAACAAAATTATTATTCGCTTTTACAGTTTTAGTAATATTCTTGTCACAATCAATTGTAGCACAAGATATTATCCTAAAGAAAGACACCAATATGATCAAATGTAAGATCAAGGAAATTGGTCTGGACGAGATTAAATATACACTACCGGAATATTCTTCGGACGTTACTTTCGCAATAGATAAAGACAATATCACAAAAGTTATTTTCGAGAATGGAACCGAAATGACCTTTCAAAAAGAGATGACTAATCCTGAAAACTACAAGGACAACAAAAAGAATTCGTTGAAAATCAACTTTTTATCTCCATTAATGGGTGCCACCAGTTTCAGTTATGAAAGAAGTTTACGTCCCGGAAGAAGTATTGAAGGAACCATTGGAATTATTGGATTGGGAGCAGATTTTCAGGATGAAAATGCCGGGGGTGTTTTTCTGAAATTTGGTTATAAATTTATCAAAGATCCTGATTTTTACCTGCGAGGAATGAAATACGCACATATTTTAAAAGGAGGTTACATCAAGCCTGAAATTAGTTTTGGTACTTTTGGACATGATACCTGGTATTATGATTATAATTACAACTATCCATATAATAGTAATTCGTACCAGACCCGTGAAAATGTAATTTCAGGTACAATTCAATTGGTTATGGGGAAACAATGGGTTTTCGACAATGCTTTTCTAGTTGATTTATACGGAGGTGTTGGCTATGGATTTTCAACCGGAAATTCTTCTGGCGGATACTATTATGGTTATTCCATTGCTGATTCCGATTTTCCAGTTGCAGGTTCAGTAGGTTTAAAAATCGGATTCCTGTTCAAATAAATCTTTCAAACATATACAACAATGGCAAGGTGATTCAAAAACACCTTGCCTTTTTTTGTTTAA
>CANNKD010000257.1 GCA_947505205.1 Bacteroidota bacterium
TACAAACAGGGTGACTGCTCACAATGGTTGCATGCCAGGGTGAGATGAAAAACCGGAAGATCGGGATACTTGCGTTTGTTAAAACTGTTCACCACCCGCCAGTTCATGCCTGATGTTGTCCCGTTTTCGATAACACAGCCGGCAACACATGCCATGCAGCCCACACATTTGTTCAAGTCGAGCAGAAATGCATTCTTTTTCATGGCTTTTGCTTTTTTATTTCTACCCATGTGTCGTGAAAGGCAGTTCCGTGTCCCATATCAGTTTCGCGTCCTTTTGAATAAAAATTAGGAGTAGCTCCTTCCAAAGCCCAGTGCCCATTTGACAGCACCACGCAACCTTTGCGAAGGCCAAAGTCAAACTGAACTTTCACTTCATTTGAACCTCGGTCATTGAACAGCAAGACCGTTTCATGGTCAGGGATATTTCTGTTCGCTGCATCTTTCGGGTGGATAAATAGCAATGCTTCAGTCTCGAATTGCTTGATAATCTTCAGGTTGCCAAATTGGGAATGAATCCGATTTTTTGAATTTGGGGACATGAGTTGCAACGGATATTTTGCATCAGGTGTTAGCGGCACATAGTCAGGCAAAGGGTCAACATTCCAGTACTGTCGGGCTTGTTCACTGTACAATTCGATTTTGCCCGATGGTGTGGGGAAAAGCATATCAGAAAATGCAATTTCCTGATGACTGTTTGCCAGTTGTGGCCCAAGTTTTAGTTTTTCCAAACTAAGTTCTGGAAAACGGCCCAGGTGCTTTAATAGGAAAGCCTCAATGGCCATATCGTTGGGTTTTGGGATATTCTTTTCAATTTCATCACTGTTCATGCCCAACCGGTTCGCCAGAAGGTAATAGATTTCTGTTTCAGGTTTCACTTCCGCCGGTGGCTCAACAATCTTTTGCTTCAACTGAATGTAAGGGTTCCAATAAGAGCCTATGATATCACTCTGCTCGAACATATTCTTGGCAGGCAGTATCAGATCAGCTTCCAGAGCGGTATCGGTCATAAATTGATCAACCACTACCCGAAACTCCAGCTTACGAAAAGCTTCCCTTGTTTTTTGGATATCAGGATTTTGTGTCAAAGGGTTGCCACGTTCCACCCAAATCATTTTAATCTCCGGATTAGTTAGCCCGAGCATATCTTCGCCGAGTCGGGCCATAGAAACTTTTCTTCGGAAACAGGGGGCTTCATTTCCCGGATAATAGGACTGCGGTTCTTTAATACTGTCAAAAACATAACTCTGCAGATTGGCATAATGCCAGTTTGCTCCCGGTTTACCAATATTACCTGTAATGGCAGATATGGCCAATAAACACCGAATGGTTTGCCCTCCATTGCTGAAACGCTGCATTCCAAAGCCTGGTATCAATGTCATGGGTTTTGTATTTCCCATCAATTCGGAAAGCTGGCTGATTGCTTTCTCTGGCAGACCGCAAATAGCAGCAACCCGCTCGGTGGTATAAGCTTCGGTCCTTTCGCAAAATTGTTCAAAGCCAATTATATTATTATCGATAAACTCCTTGTCAACCCAACCGTTGCGGATCAATTCGCGGCAAATACCCAGTGCCAGCGCGCCATCTGTTCCTAGCCTTATTTGAGCCAGGTACAGCGCACGCTCTGCGGACGGGGTTCTGCGCGGGTCAATAACAACCAGCTTCCCTCCTTTTTCAAGCGATTTTTCGATCGGGATCATTTCCTGGATATTGGTTTCAGCAGGATTTTTCCCCCATAACACAATGAGTTTTGCGTTTTCCAGATCCCATGGGGCGTTGTGCTTATTTGCCCCAAGTGTAAGGCGGGCCGCTTCAAGACCTGCAGGCCAGCACAGATTGCCATACGTAGTGGTAGCCCCTCCAAACATTCGCCAAAATTCGGAACTTACACTGTTTAACATTCCTGACATTCCGCTGGCTGCAAAATACATGACTGCATGTACACCGTATTGCTGTTTAATTTTGGTGAGTTTATCGGCAATAAGTTCAATTGCTGTATCCCAATTTATTCGTTTAAAATTTCCTTCGCTACTTCGCATCAAGGGATACTTAATACGATCGGGAGAATTTGCCCTTTCTACATAAGATAAACCTTTGATGCATGGTCCCTCTGGTGTGGCAAGGTTGTCAGGATGTGGGTAAATGCCAATAACTTTGCCATTTTCAACTCTAACTTTCAGGCTACAAGTGCTATAACAGTTTCGTGGACATACGGTTGAAAATATTTCCATCGTGGATTAAATTATTGAACTTACTGATTGCTAAATTTCATTGAATGGGTTTAGGACTTCTGTCCCAATGTTATGTTATTTCTTAGCCAACCGATTTCTGATCCGACTTAACGAAACGGGCGTAATACCAAGAAATGAAGCAATTTGGTGTTGCGGAATTCGTTGAAGCAATTCAGGCCTGTCTTTTATAAGCATTAAGTATCTTTCTTCGGGGCTGTTCAATAGATACGAAATAAATAGGTCGTGAAGCAGGACAAATCTTTGTTCAATAGCCTTTCTAATAAACTCATTCATTTTCGGAAAAACTTTATACAATTTCTCCTGCGACTTGTGAGAAAGAACTAATACTTCACAATCTTCTAATGTTTCAATCGCAACTTTGCTTGGTTTTCGTGAAAGAAAACTGTCATAAGAACCGGCAAACATATTTTCGGTGAAAAAGTAAGTTGAAAGTTCCTCTCCGTCTTTTTCGCAATAAAGTCTTATGCAACCGTTAATCAAATAAAACACTTCATTTGAGACTTTTCCTATGTCTAAAAGAATAGATTTTTTCTTGAAATTTTTCTGTTCAAAATAAGGCATAATAATTTCCAATTCACTGTCGTTGAAGTCAGTAAATTGTCTAAAAATGTTTATTTTCTCAAGTTCATTCATATTTCATAGACTAGGTAATGCAATCTTTTTTTGAAGTTATTCTAGGTAATTATTTAGTTTTTAAGTATTTCCCAAACAATAGGTTTTAAACCGCTAAAGAAAAACTCAACAGCAATAACCATAACTATTAATCCCATTATTCTCATCATTACATTTATTCCAGTTTGCCCTAACATTTTCATCAATTTTGAAGAACTGTATAGAATTAAATATGTTAAGAGCATTATTAATACAATCGAAATAATTAAAACGATTTGTTTGAGTAACGTATTTGCATCTTCCATTAATACAATTGCATTGGTTATTGCACCAGGTCCACAAATCATAGGAATTGCCAAAGGTGTTATTGAAATATCTGTTACATAACTTTTCACTTCACTATCCTTGATTTTTACTTGTCCTAGTCTAGCCTGTAGCATATCCATTCCCATTATAAAAAATATTACACCTCCAACGATACGAAAACTATTTACTGAAATTCCAAAAAAATTAAACAATAATTGTCCGGTAAAAGCAAAAGCAATTATAGTTATCAACGATACAATTGAGGCTTTCTTAGCAGTTTTATTTCTGTCCGCAATTGATAGTTCAGCAGTCATTGACATAAATACTGGCATTGTTCCTAATGGGTTTATTAAGGTAAAAAGCGAAGTGATACACAAAAGTCCAAATGAGATGGTTTCTGTCATAAATTCTTAATTTTAATTGTTAATACGGTGTTGTTTCATCATGGCTACTGTTTTTTTTCAGGGTTGCCGCTAACGTTCGCGTGTATGAAACGTTTGGCATTTCGAAGCGATTACCTATCAAGTTACAACTACTTTTGATGCGAGCTGTACCACTCGATAAACCACTGACTGCCAAATGTTTTATACACGATGTGTGTGCCCTGCA
>CANNKD010000258.1 GCA_947505205.1 Bacteroidota bacterium
ATGGTTCACTCCGAATCCTTTGTTTCAGAATTGGAAGAGGATGAATGGAAGAAGATTGCGACGGCATCAAAGAGTGGGCAGGATGATGCCCTGATTGTGATCTGGGGACCAAAAGAAGATATGAAAACCGCTCTTGAAACTATTGAAGAACGTTGTAAAATGGCTTTTGAAGGTGTTCCGAATGAAACGAGAAAGTCATTTATCGATGGAACAACAATTTTTGAGCGCGTTTTACCCGGTGCCGATCGCATGTATCCCGATACCGATTCGGCGCCTATCCCATTGGAAGATAGCTTTATTGATAAACTGAGCAAGCAAATTCTGAAAGAAGTTAGCGATCGCTACCATCAACTTCACGATTGGGAAATTCCAAAGGACACTCACACCTATATTTTTTCAAAGAACTATTATCCGCTCATCGAAGAAATCGTTAATAATTTGAATATCAATCCAAAATTCGTTGGTACTTTTTTTGGTCACCGCTTAAAAAATATCTTAGGTAAAAATCCGAACAGCAAATTCAGGGTGAAGATGATTCTTCCACTGTTTGCTTTTCTAAAAGAAAAAGGATTAAATGAAAACCTAGCAATTAGAATGTTACCGATACTTGTTGCGCATCCTCGCATGGAATTCGAATCTGTTTTGGCTACATTGAATTTCAAAAGGATTGAGCCTGAAGAAATTTTAGGCAAACTGCCTTTTATCGATGGAAAGTTTGTTCCAAACACGAAAAAAGCTGATGAAAAGCACCGGATAAACTGGATCATGGGTCAGATTCAGAAAACTGCGATTGGGAATATGGATTTGGCTAAGGTTTCACAACAGATTAATAAACTATAATGATGAGTGAAGATTTTTTTCAGGGATATAAAGGTGATGCACTTGCGACTTTAAAGAAATACAATGCCCGCGTTTGGGGGCAGGCTGAGATTGAAACCAGTCGTGGAAAATTCGTTGGAACGATTCTACCACGCTCGGAAAATGATGATGACCAGCATATTGTGATGAAAATACCGACTGGTTACAATGTTGGTATCGACATTAAAACGGTGAAATTAATCACCGAAACGGGCTACAAAAAAGCGAATTATAAAATTCCCGAAAAACAGTTTCCGGTAACACCCGGCTTGCCACATGTTAAACTTTTCGGTACTGGAGGAACCATCGCTTCACGTCTCGATTACCGCACCGGTGCTGTGATTCCGGCTTTTTCGCCTGGCGAATTGTATGGTGCTGTGCCCGAGTTGGCCGATATCTGTAACCTCGACACGGAGAAACTGTTTGCTGTCTTCAGTGAGAATATGGGTCCAAAACAATATATCGCTCTTGCAAAAGCCATAGGAAAAGAAATTGAAAATGGAATTGACGGTATTGTGATTGGTCACGGCACTGATACACTGCAGCATACAGGTGCAGTGTTGACATTCATGTGTCAAAACCTCCCGGTTCCAGTGGTTTTGGTTGGATCACAGCGTTCGAGCGACCGCCCAAGTTCCGATGCAGCATTAAATCTTATGCACGCCATGAAAGCCGCAGGACAATCAGATATGGCAGAAGTAATGGTGTGTATGTTTGGCCCGACTTCCGATGAATATGGTTTGCTCCATCGTGGGACACGTGTAAGGAAAATGCATTCGAGTTACCGATCTACTTTCCGAACTATCGGTGACACGCCTTTGGCGATGATTAGCCGAAAAGAAATTACTCCCATTCATAAAGTTTATAATAAAAGGCGTAACGATCGCAATGTGAAGATTTTGCCATATTTCAGCGATGAGGTGACGATGTTGTATTATTATCCGGGAATGAAACCCGATACTATCGATGCCTTGGTGGACAACGGTTATAAAGGAATTATCTTCGTTGGAACCGGTCTTGGGCATGTGAACCGGGAATTGTATCCCGCCATCGAACGGGCACATGCCAAAGGTGTGCATATGTTCATGACATTACAAACCATTTGGGGATATGTACATATGTTTGTTTATGATACCGGCCGCGATATGATGGCAAAAGGAATTGTTCCGTTGGGAAATATGTTGCCCGAAGTTGCCTGGATCAAATTGAGTTGGGTATTGGGACAAACCAGCGAACCTTCCGAGGTAAAACGCATGATGCTCACTCCGGTAAACGGCGAAATAACACCTCGCGAACCGTATAACGGATATCTTGTTTTACAGGGTGGCGTGCCCGAAGTGGAGGAGTTTATCAAAAAGGTGCATAAATAGATTTCAATAAAAATTAACGTTCATTACATGATTTTATATTAATTTGTGGCGTTTTTCAGTTTCAAATGTATAGAAACCGACAAATTAAAATACTGTTTATCATGAAGTTTCGATCCATTATTCCAACCCTTATCAAAACCTACAGGCGACTGTTCAGCTGTCTGATGTTTTATAATTAAGCTTTTCTGATTACGTCATTTCGCTGTAAATTCAAATTTAGGCGGAAAATCTATTTTGAAAAATTCACAAAAGTTTATCGATTGATCATGTTTGAAGCCATTGTCACACATACAAAATCACCCGAAAGGAAGCCGTCAGCTGAAGGTAATTTTTACGACCTGAAACAATCAGCGGTAAGTCCAGGAATGAATGAACGGATTCGGCATCTCAGGAAACTGAGTGTTGAAACCGAACCGACTTTATCCATCGAACGTGCTTTGCACGAAACGGTTTTTTACAAGGAGAATTATGGGAAATACTCCATTCCTGTTCTTCGGGCTATGAACTTTCTTCATCATTGTCAAAATAAAACGATTTATATAGGTGAAGGGGAATTGATTGTTGGCGAACGGGGACCAAAACCCAAATGTGTTCCCACATTTCCCGAATTAACCTGCCACAGCGTTGAAGATTTTCATGTGCTGAACACGCGCGAAATGCAGCGTTATGCAATCAGTCAGGAAGATATTGATGTGTATGCATCAGAAGTAATTCCTTTCTGGCAGGGCAAAACGCAGCGCGAACGCATATTCAGCCATGTTCCCGAAACTTGGAAAAAAGCTTATGAGGCTGGTTTGTTCACTGAGTTCATGGAACAACGCGCTCCCGGACATACAGCTTTGGATGGTAAAATTTACCTGACAGGCATGTTAGATTTCAAGAAAGAAATAAATGCGAACATTGCTTCTCTCGATTATATAAACGACCCCGACGCAACTGATAAATCGGAGCAATGGAAGGCAATGGATATTTCGTGCGATGCTGTGATTGTTTTCGCCGAACGCCATGCAGCCTTAGCAGAAAAACTTGCTGCTTCTGAACAAAATCCTCAAAGAGCTGCCGAACTCATCAAAATAGCAGAAATATGCCGATGGGTTCCAGCAAAGGCACCCCGTAACTTTTGGGAAGCCATACAAATGTATTGGTTTGTCCATCTTGGAACGATCACCGAATTGAATGGCTGGGACGCAATGAATCCGGGTCATTTCGACCAGCATCTGACTCCTTTTTATGAAAAAGAAATCGCTGATGGATCAATTGACAGAGATTTTGCCAAAGAACTTCTGAGTTGCTTCTGGATAAAAGTGAATAACCATCCGGCACCTCCAAAAGTCGGAATCACGGCACGTGAAAGCGGAACGTACAACGATTTCACCAACATCAATATTGGTGGCCTGACTGCTGAAGGAAATGATGGAAGCTCAGAGGTTTCCTATTTGATGCTCGAAGTGATAGAAGAGTTACACATCCTGCAGCCCGGTAACTCGGTGCATATCAGCAAA
>CANNKD010000259.1 GCA_947505205.1 Bacteroidota bacterium
CGAAGATTGGCTCAAAGATCAGGGAATGACGGGCGTTTATGGTCCATTAGGCTTTTCAAATCTCGATTTACAAGGTTTACTCATCGAAGGATTCGATCACTTGGCTTCGATCGCCTCTGTCTATCATCACCCTTATTATCAGCAACTTATCGAGAATTATGGTTATGAAAAAGAAATTGATTGGGTCGAATTCCGATTGACTCTTCAAGGTGCCGCACAAGAGAAAGCTGCACGGGGCGGCGAGTTGGTAAAAAAACGATATAATATTGATGTATTGCATTTTAACACCACAAAAGAGCTTCTGCCTTATGCACCTGTACTTTTCGAAATTTTGAATGATTCGTTCGATGTGCTTCCCTTTGTGACTCCACTCAACGAAAAAATGATTCGATTCTATACTGATAAATATATGCCGGTTCTCAATCCCCGATTCGTGAAAATGGCACGCATGAATGGCGAAGTCATCGCTTTTATGGTTGGTTTGCCAAGCATGTCGGAGGCGATGCAAAAGTCCGGTGGCCGGCTCTTTCCATTTGGAATATTTCATTTAATGAAAGCCAAAAAAGGTAAAAGTGGAGATACCATGGATCAGATGCTTACCGGTGTGAAAAAAGAATTTCATTCTACCGGAGCTGCAGTTTTATTACAGGCTGAACTTCAGACCGAAATGATGGCTCATGGCATGAAGTACATTGAAACGACTGGTATTTTTGAAACAAATTTGAGGGCGATCTCAAACTGGAAGAATTTTGAACATATCCAGCATAAACGCAGACGCTGTTTCAAGAAATTATTCTTTTAATCAGTCGTTTGAATCACTTTTGGATATTGCAATTGAAAATCAAAGCAAATTGCTCGTTCACCAATGCTTTAACATCTTCCATATCAATAACTTGACCAAGTTCTTTTGCCAACGAAGTGACTCCTTTATCTGTAAAACCACAAGGATTAATCAATTGATAAAATTCCAGATCGGTATTTATATTAAAGGCAAAACCGTGCATCGTCACCGAGCGACTAACTCTTACTCCCATGGCGCAGATTTTACGTGATTTTGATGGATGATCAGCATCAAGCCAAACGCCGGTTGCACCCTCAAGCCTAGTGGCGGAAATATCGTAATGTTTTAATACAGAAATAATTATTTCCTCAAGCAGGTAAACATAGTCTCTCACACCAATGCCAAACGCTTCTAAATTGATAATCGGATAACCTACAATTTGTCCGGGTCCATGATAGGTGATGTCGCCACCACGATTGATTTTATAAAATTTCGCGCCTTTCGAGGTCAGGAAATCTTCATTCACCAGCAGATTATCTTGTTTTCCGCTGTTTCCAAGGGTGAAAACATGCGGATGTTCAACCAACAAAAAATAACCGGCTTTTTCCGATGAATTTTCTTGTTTTTTTGACGCAATTACTTCATTCAAAAGCTCTTCCTGTAAAACCCAGGCGGCATCGTAATCCATCAAACCGAGGTTTTTTGAGATGATTTGAGGCATATTACAGGATGTGTTTTTCGGCTTTATACGAACTTCTTACCAATGGACCACTTTCAACGTGACGGAATCCCATGCGTAAGCCTTCCTTTTCGTAAAAAGCAAACATTTCAGGTGTAATGAACTCAACCACAGGCAGATGATTGCGCGTTGGCTGAAGGTATTGTCCAATGGTTATGATGCTTACGCCAACTTTCAGTAAATCGGCCAATGTTTCCATTACTTCGTCCTTCGTTTCGCCCAAGCCAAGCATAATTCCAGATTTTGCCCGAACGCCTGATTTTGCAATGATTTCCAGCACCTGCAAACTTTTGTCATATTTTGCACGGCTTCGAACCCAAGGTGTAATGCGTCTTACTGTCTCCATATTGTGCGAAATAACTTCCGGCCTTGCTTCTATCACCTGAAGGATCAAGGCTTCATTGGCGTCAAAATCAGGTATAAGAGTTTCGATCGTTGTTTCGGGATTTAACTGTTTCACTGCCTGAATGGTCTGTGCCCAAATTTCAGCGCCACCATCTTTTAAATCGTCCCGATCGACAGACGTAAGCACCAAATGTTTGAGTTTCATTAAACGTACTGATTCGGCAACGCGTTGTGGTTCAGCCAGATCAACGGGTAAAGGTCTGCCTGTTTTCACATTACAGAATCCACAGGAACGTGTGCAAATATCTCCTAGAATCATCAAGGTTGCTGTTCCACGTCCCCAACATTCGTGCATATTTGGGCAATGTCCACTTGTGCAAATGGTGTGTAGTTGGTGTGTTTCTACAATTTCTCTTACCGAAAGATATGATTTCCCTGATGGAACTTTCATTTTGAGCCAATCGGGTTTGCGTAATATGTTGTTTGTGCGGTTATTTTCCAATTTTATAAAGTCTTATTTGAGTTCGCAAATTTAGTGTAATAAGGCTTACACCCATTTTACGTGGCAAATTTTGAACCTTTTTAATTAAAAGTCCTCTTTAAACCTAAAAATATCTTTCTAATGATTACTTTTGTAATTATTCAACGTTAATTTAAAATTTAAATAATATGTCATTCGAATTACCCGCACTTCCTTATGCATCAGATGCACTGGAACCATTTATCTCAAAGGAAACCATTGATTATCATTATGGTAAACATCATAATGCTTACCTCACAAACCTGAATAAACTCATTCCGGGAACGGAGTTTGAAAATGCAAGTCTTGACGAAATCGTTGTGAAATCGGATGGTGGCATTTTCAATAATGCTGCTCAGGTCTGGAATCACACTTTCTATTGGCAATGTTTAAAACCACAAGGTGGTGGACTGCCAACTGGCGGACTATTATTAGCCATTGAACGCGATTTTGGAACATTTGATGCGTTTAAAGAACAACTTTCAACAGCTGCCGCTACATTATTTGGCGCAGGCTGGGCATGGCTTTCGAAGGATGCAAACGGCAAACTCCAAATAACAAAGGAAAGCAATGCCGGCAACCCAATGAAACTTGGTTTAAAACCGGTTTTAACGATTGATGTTTGGGAACATGCTTATTACATTGACAAAAGAAACCTTCGTCCGGCTTATATTGAAGATTTCTGGAAGCTGGTAAACTGGGAATTTGCTGAAGGACTTTATAATTCCTAAATTTCCGACGAAATAAAAAACGGTAGTAATCAATAAATTTCTACCGTTTTTTTTATTTCAAAATTCAACTTTCTGACCTTTCAAACTACTCCACGGTCACTGATTTCGCAAGGTTGCGGGGTTGATCCACATTGCAGCCACGCATAACTGCAATATGATACGACAGTTTCTGTAAAGGAATTGTTGCCAATAAAGGGACAAACATTTCTTCAGTCTCAGGTATTTCGATGGTATAATCGGCCATGCCTTTAACAGCAACATCACCTTCGGTAACAATGGCAATCACTATACCTTTTCGTGCTTTAACCTCTTGTATATTGCTCACAACTTTATCGTAAGTGCCTCTATTGGTTGCAATTACAACAACAGGCATTTCTTCATCAATCAAAGCTATGGGGCCATGTTTCATTTCTGCAGCAGGATAACCTTCAGCATGAATGTATGAAATCTCTTTTAATTTAAGAGCTCCTTCGAGGGCAACCGGAAAATTATATCCACGTCCCAGGTAAAGGAAATTCCTAACATTCTTAAATTTTTCGGCAATCTCAACAACTTTTTTGCTCAATAATAATGTCTTCTCAACTTTTTCAGGAATTA
>CANNKD010000260.1 GCA_947505205.1 Bacteroidota bacterium
CTGTATTTCTGCTAAACTGAAAAGGTCAATAAACCGCAGGTTATTGAGTTTCAAATTGTTTGATAATTTGTCCATTAGTTGGTTTTCGTTGTTAAGCTAAAGCAGAACAATGTTTTGAAAATACTTGTTTAATATCGATTCTAAATATTTGATATTAATCGGTTTGGTGATATAATCATTGCAACCGGCATTGATTGATTTTTCTCTATCGCCGATGAGCGCATAAGCTGTTTGAGCAATAATGATAATATCTTTATTAAATTCACGGATACTTCGGGTGGCACTGTAACCATCTAATTGTAGTAATCTTATATCCATCATTATCAGATCAGTATCTGGATTATTTCTGCAAAAATCGATTGCTTCGATGCCTGATTTAGCGTGATATTGTTCTCTGCTTATTTTTTTAAGAGCCAAACTAATCAGAGCATCTGAGTCTTCGTCGTCTTCCACAATCAAAACTTTGAGATTTGGGTTAGATAACGGTGATTTTTCCATAATTTTCATATCATTCGATATTATAGAGTTGGTAATAGCATAAGGTAAGGTAAAATAAAAAGTTGATCCACTGTTTTCCGACAGTTCAGGATCACTTTCCACCCAAATTTTACCTTCGAGTATATCGAGGTATGCTTTGGCGATCGATAAGCCTAATCCGGCACCCTGAAGTGCATTTTTATCATTAATATCAACTTGTATAAATCTTTCAAAGATTGCGGTTTGTTTATTTTTTGGAATACCTATTCCACTGTCCTTTACATAGAAGAGTACGGCAGAATGATCATCAGTTTCTGTGGGTTTGCAGCCAATTTCGACAAATCCATCTTTTGTATATTTGAATGCGTTCTTGATTATTTTCGATAAGATAACAAACACCTTGTCCACATCTGAAACAATTCTGGAATTTTCAGAAGTAAGGTAATTTCCAATGAAAAATTTAATTTCTTTTTCTTCAGCCTGAGCGATGAATTTTGAATGTATTGAAATAAGTAAGTTATTGATATTCATTTCTTTTAATGACAATTCAATTTTCTCGGATGCAATCCTTGAAATATCGACAATATCATTGATTATATTAAGCATGCGTTCACCACTTCGCTCAATAATATGAATGTATTTTTGTTGTTGTTCACCAGAAAGATCGGACTGTTTAAGAATATTTGCAAAACCTAAGATTCCATTCATTGGTGTTCTGATCTCGTGACTGATGTTGGCAAGAAATGCAGACTTTAATTTATCGCTTTCCTCGGCACGTTCTTTTGCCGATATGAGCTCTTTTTCTATTTCTTTCCTGCTTGTAATGTCGCGGGCCAATAAAATTACGTGCCTATCATTATTGTCTTTTTGAGGCATGACGGCTGCTGAAAGTTCAAACCAAAAAGTACCTGTTGGCAGTTGTAATGTATATGAATGTCCAATCGACCAGCCATTTACAATTGCTTCACGAATCGCTTTCAAGCAAGTTTCGGCGACATCCATAGGTAGTTTTTCGTAGAAATTATGTCCGACGATTTCATTGACATTCATAGCAAGCAAATCGATTCGGTTTGAATGATAATCATAGATCAAACCATCCTGATTAACTTCAAACAACAAATCCGGAAGTGCGTCGAGCGTGGCCATCAGTTTATCCTTTGCTTCCTTTATATGTATTTCGGCATACTTGCGCTCTGTAATATCATAAAAAGCTGCCAGAATTTCATTATTGATAATGGATCCTGAAATCACCATTGAGCGAGTTTCTCCGTTTTTACATACAATCTGAGCCTCTTTCGGTTCAATTGGAACATTGTTTACAATGGCAATTTCAATAGCATCGTTCCAGGCTTTCATAACGATATTTCGGTAATCAGGATCAGGATAAGCTAAATTGAACCAGTCACTTATGTCTGATAATTCGTCAGGTTTATAACCAACTATTTCCTCAAAATTACTGTTGAATTCAACTAATTTTCCATTCATATTAATCAAGGCCATGGGAATAGGTGAAGCATTAAAAAGTTTTTTAAAACGCGACTCACTTTCATTCAGTTCCAAATCTCGGTTTGACAATTTATCAAGCATGGTATTAAACTCCATTGCCAGCATATTTGCCTCGTCATTACCCAAAATGTTTGAACGTGCGTTTTGATCACCGGCACTTACTTTGTTAATTGTATTTTGAATCAGATATAATCTTCGTGTGATCCTTTTTCCCATAATCCACGCAATAAAAGAACCTACTAATATGGCTATAAAAATGTAAATTAGTCCATCGAAAGTGATATCGTCTAATTGTTTAATGATTGTATCTTTTCCGATTCCAACCCGCACCCATCCGACAATTTTATCATTAAGAATAGCCGGGGCGATCACATCAACCAGGTATATGGTTTTGTCAATAATTTTGAGTTTATTATCATTTGGCAAATCAAGCAATACCATACCGGTTTTTGATGGATCTGTGTGTGCAAGAATAAGGCCTCTATCATCGCATAGCATAGCAAAAATGATTTCAGGATATTTAGCTTGCGAATCGATCAACTCCTGCAGTCCGGCAATGTCATCAGATACAATCCAGCCTGCGGATGAAACAGACAGCGATTGTGCCAGAACAATCGCGGCATCTTCCTGCTGGTCGAGTTGCATATCACGATGTTTCATTGTTAAGTCAATGATAAAAACCGACATCATTACAGCGTGAACGAGCGCAACACTAAGCACCAGACGTCCACGAAGAGTGCCAAAGAAATATCGAGTCAATTTTGCCATCTTCAATTGATATTAATGATACGTACTTCGGTTTCAAACCGGTCAGTAAAATCTTTAGCTATTTTATAATCGGCATTGGTTGCCAATGAAAACCTGGCTGTTTCCATTCCTGATAGGATCTTCTTGCCTTCGTCGGAATGTTCTAATTCTATAAGGTATTTCTGAACTTGTTCTGCGATATCATCAGGAACGTCATTCCTTACCATTACCGAATTACTGACCAATGATTCTGTTTCCCAAATAACTTTTAAAGCGGATGCCTCGTTCGGATGACTTTTTTGAAATGCTTTCCATGGAGGTGGCCATGTAGCGCCGGCATCTGCTGTTTTAAAATAAACATTGAAAATGGATGATTCCTGTGATCCGACATATTTGTTTATGATGTCTTTATTTATGTCAATTCCTTGTTTGAAAAGAAAATACTGTGGCATGATGCAGGCAGCAAGTGCAGTAGGCGATGGGTAGCTTATTGTTTTGCCGATGAGATCTTTGGGTTCGACAATTTTACTATCTTTTCTTACCAGAATAATCCCCCTAAAATTGGAAGCGTCTCCTGCCATCGCTATCACATGATAACCTTTTTCCATAGCTTCGGTGGTTTGCCAAGGATTTGGGAGGATAAATTCAAGTTTTCGTTGTTTAAATTTCTCCTCGAATGATGTGTAATCCCGTGATGCCTCAAGCCGTAGTTTCGCGCCAACAAGTCTGCTGTTTAAATGATCAATAAGTGGTTGATACGATTGAAACAACATGGTTGGATTATGCAGAGGATGCACAGCAAAACAATAAACTGGAACGGTGCTTACTATTGAATCGACAGTATAAACAGGTCCCTTTTTGATTGGATTTGGATTGCATCCGTAAAAAAATGAAACAAATAGAAATAACGATGTTAAAACAA
>CANNKD010000261.1 GCA_947505205.1 Bacteroidota bacterium
GAAAGTATGCGTGTGAAAGCATTTGGTTTCACCGAAGATGAACTCACCAGAGCAAAGGCTTCGATGCTATCGGATTATGAAAGACAATATAACGAACGCGATAAAACTGAATCGGAACAGCTAACCGAAGAATTGGTGAGTAACTTTTTCGAGCACGATGCCATTCCTGGTATTGAGTGGGAATACAATTTTGTAAAAGAACATATCGGATCCATTGCATTGAGTGATTTTGATATAGTCCGCAAGCAGATTGATATTGATAATCATTTCTTTTCATTCGTGACTTCCAAAACACAGCCTGATCTGCCAACGGACGATCAGCTGAAAGGCTGGATTGAGAAAGCTTTGACAAAACAAACCGTGGCCTATACCGAGAGTAAAGTGGCTTCCACACTGCTCGACAAAGAGCCTGTTGCAGGTAAAATTGTCAAAACAGAAAAAAATGAAAATCTGGGAACCATTACTTACATTTTAAGTAATAATACTACAGTTTGTATCAAACCGACCGATTTTAAGAATGATGAAGTGCTCATGAAAGGCACCCGTTTTGGTGGCTTTAGCCTGTATGCCGGCGACGATTACCAAAGTGCTCAGTTTTGTACCAGCGTGCAGAAAGATATGGGCTATGGAAATTTCTCCAATCCCGACCTGAATAAATTCTTATCCGGTAAAATTGCCAGCGTTAATACTTCCATCGCCGACTATACCGAATCTGTTGATGGTAAAAGCAGCGTAAAGGATATGGAAACGATGTTTCAGCTGTTGTATCTGAAATGCAGCTCGCCACGCAAAGATGACTCTGCTTTTCAGTCTTCTGTAACACGTTCGAAACAGCAATTGGAATTGTTAAAACAGAATCCGCAGTATCTTTTCGTGGATACTGCCTTCAACACTTTTTATCAGGGAAATCCCAGGGCACATCGCATTCAGAGCGTTTCAGATTACGACAAGATCAATATTGACCATGCGATAGCATTTTATACCGAACGTATGTGCAATCCGACCGACATGTATTATACCATTGTGGGAAGTTTTACCGAAGAGCAGATTGTTCCGCTCATCGAAAAATATATCGGTGGCATGGTTTCTTCGAAAGTCAATACACAATATAAAGATCTTGGATTGTTCCCTTTAACAGGCGAAAATAGCTTCACCTTGCGCAAAGGAACCGAGCAACAGGCTATGTTAATGCATTTCATCACTGGCAATATGCCATACAATGCTGATGATGCCTTTATGCTGGCACAGGTAAATGCAGTGCTCAACAACAAGGTTATCGATACCATACGCGAAAAAATGAGCGCCATTTATGGTGGCGGCATTGGAGGCGCATTGCAGAAATTCCCACGCGAACAGTTTATAATTCAAACTTATTTTCCATGCAGTCCGGATAATATCGGAAAAGTAAATACTGCGCTTTTGGGACTCATCGAAAGCACGATGATAACCGGTGGTATTACGGAATATGACTGGACACAGGCGAGAGAGCCACAGCTTGAGAAGAACAAAGCGGATCTGAAACAGAATGAATACTGGCTGAATTCACTCCAGACGGCCTACCAGTATGGTTATGATCCGGAACGTATCCTTACTTTTGAACAAAGACTGAAGGATATCAAAGCGGAGCAGTTGGTTGAAGTAGCGCGTAAATTCTATACGAATCCAAGTATTTTCAAAGCTGAGTGGTTGCCTGAAATGCCCAAATAGGCACTGATTACTGCATCATATAATTGAATTGCCACAGATTAAGAAATTAGTCTGTGGCATTTTTTTTATGAAGATTTGTGTTATTTAACAATCGGTGTCTCGATGCTAACAATCGATGTCTCGATGCCAAGTATCAGACTGGACACCGCGCTGCATCGAAATACGATTTATATTAAGACAGCGTTTTCTTTTTATTTTATAAAATCAACTTGGTTCGGTAAAGCGACATTAAATTGTTTGGACTGCAAAACAAGAAGCTTGTCCATAGACATGGGACTCCCGAGCGACCCCAAAGGAGCTTTGTAATCAGATTTTCTCGATAAATCGTAATGCTCCGGCTAGGGTCGCGCAAGCGGGTTAGTTTTGCGTTCAATCAATTTTAAGTCTAGAACTTTTATTCGCATCTTGCTTATTTTCATAGGAGCTCATGAACGCTTCGCTGAGTTGTTACTTTTCTTTCATGAGAAAAGTAAGAAAGAAAAATATTCAACTGTTTTTGTTCTTTTGAAAGCCAAAAGAACGAAAAGCTTTTGTCTGAACGATGCTTCCCCGCGCTCTGCCGAAACACAGGAAATCCATGCAAAGGGGTGGATTGAAACAATATCCATCTGGTTCGTAACGAAAATAATGTATCGGATTGTTTCATCCAAACGGCTTCTGAGCCGCCTTTGCAGGATTTCCATGTGTTTCGGCATTCACGCCTTGTCCGGCTCGCCGTTCAGACTGGCCACCGCGCTGCTTCGAAATACGATTGTCTTTTTAGAAAAAGGTTTTGTTTATTATGCGGTAAACCGCTTGGTTCTGTAGAACGACATTAAATTGTTTGGACTGCAAAACAAGAAGCTTGTCCATAGACATGGGCCTCTCGAGCGACCCCGAAGGAGCTTTGTAATCAGATTTTCTCGAATAAATCGTATTGCTCCGGCTAGGGTCGCGCAAGCGGACAAGCTTCGTTAGTTTTGCGTTCAAAGAATTTTAAGTCTTGATTTTTTGTTACTTTTGGATCAAGCCAAAAGTAAAAAAGAATATATTTCTTGTTTTTTTTGTTCTTTTGAAAGGCAAAAGAACGAAAAGCTTTTGTCTGAACGATGCTTCCCCGCGCTCTGTCGAAACACTGGAAATCCAGGCAAAGGGGTGGATTGAAACAATATCCATCTGGTTCATAACGAAAATAATGTATCGGATTGTTTCATCCAAACAGCCTCTGGGCTGCCTTTGCCGGATTTCCATATGTTTCGGCATTCACGCCACGCCCGGCTCGCCGTTCAGACGGGCCACCGCGCTATTTCATAAGATGATTATACTTTGTAACAAACATTGTCAATTGTCAATTATCCATTGTCTTTCGGCATTCATGCCCTGCCCGACTCGCCGTTCCGACTGGTTACCGCACTGCTTTGTAAGATGATTTATTTTGAGAAAACGGCTTATATATATTTTTATAAAAACCTATTGAATTGTGATATAAAAAAAACGCAAAACTTTCGTTCTGCGTTTTTTTTGTAATGAGAAATGAGTCAACTCACTACTCATCTCTGAGTCTCTCAGTCTTTTAGTCTTCCAATTCGTCCTTCGTTTTCCAGATTTTATAAATCTTCTTACCGCCATAGGCAGCACCAAGGCTAAGCAGAATACCGATGCCTGATCCGATGGGTGCACCACCACCAGGATCTTTATTGCCTGTTAAACCATGCTCTGCAGGTGGAGGGGGTGGAACCTGTGCAAATACTCCTGAACTAAGGATGAACAATCCGAAGAAAATCAGTGATTTAATTATATTTGTTTTCATATCTTTTATTTTTTTCTTTATTAACTAATAACTATTCACTAATCACTATTTTCACTGATTTCACCGTTGTATCGCTAATCATCCGAACTACATAGGCTCCCGACTTTAGCTGAATAGGTAAACTGATC
>CANNKD010000262.1 GCA_947505205.1 Bacteroidota bacterium
TTGGCAATTCGCATCGATTCAGAAAATATAGTGTCAGGACCATTGATGCTAAATCCTTTTCCAGCAAAAGATGAATCTGGTAATTGTTCCCATTTTTCATAAAAAACAAGGTTACTTTCCGATTTCCATAAGCCGACCAAATTATTGATAGGCATGGTTTTACGGTTATTATTACACGAAATACCAAGGAAAAGCATTACCGTAACGATTAAGAATAGTCTTGTTTTGAAAAGATAAGTGGCACAAGTTTTCATTTGCTTAATCCTAACAATTTGCTTGATTTTCGTTTCATTTTACGAATGTCATCCGAGCAATTGACCATCCAACGGGTAAAATTCGAGCGATGGGCTGGGTCATCATTGGTGATGGTAATCGTATCTCCAATTTTTATTTCGCCACCGCGAATCACCCGGCAACATACTCCGCCGCGCCATTCCGGAATCAAAGCGGTTTTAAGGCCTTCGCATTGTTCGTCCATACGGTAACATGGTGTGGTTTCGCCAGTTATCTCTAACACCAATTCATTCACACACAAATACTTACCTTTCGATTGAAATAGATCAATACCTTCGATCAACAAATTAGCTCGGCGTATGGTCCAATCGAGTTCTTTACCAATTTCCTTGCATGCATCATGATATCTTTGCGTATCGAGCACCGTAACTTGTCGCTTCCCTTTGCCACCTCTAACGTCTTGAGCCACACCGGTTACTGTTGAAACATTAGCCGAATCACATACAATCATCTTGCCAAACTTCTCAAGTTTAAACGCTATTCCAGTTAAATTACCCATTGTCAAGCTTTTTTCATTGAATGTCAAAATTACACAAAAACAACCTCACTTTCTAAAGCTTGGATTTGTAATTTATAAAACACTGATTTTATTGAAATTAGGACAAAAAAAAGAGGCGGAATAACCAAAAACCGCCTCTAATAACCAAAAAAACCAATCTTTATGAAACTCTTTTAAAACACAATGAAAAACATAAACCTTAGTAAAAACACTTTATGTTTGAAAAAGAACTTCGACAAAGGTATATCAGATTCAAAGCTTAGATTGTTAAGGAAATATAAGAGTTGTTAAGATATGTTAATTATCTGTAAACCATATATATAATGGATATTTTTGCTTCATGAACAAGAAGTTGATAATAGCCATTATTGCCGTGATGTCGGTGGCGCTGTTAGGTTTGATGAGTATTCAGGTTTACTGGATTGGAGATGCTATAAAGGTAAAGGAAGCAACTTTTGTGAGAGATGTGAATCAATCGATGACTCAGGTTGTACTCGCTCTTGAAAAAGAGGAAATGCAACGTCAGTATAAACAGCATCTTAACTTTGACAATACCCGTAAAAACCTCATCTCGGCCTGGGATTCGGTAAATCTTTCAATGGCACAACAGCTTCAAAAACCAATGACCAGAGACGAATATATGAGTTTCGTGAGTCGATCGACAAAGGCACAGGAGATGATTCAGGAAATGATATATGGCTATAAAAACCATCGCGACAAAGAAAGCAAGATCGATCCAATACGTATTGATTCGATGATAACAACGCAATTGAAGCATCGAGGCATCAATACCGAATTCGAATTTGGGGTTTATAGCCCGACAACAAACTCGATGATTATTCAGAAAACAGGCCGTTATCCGCAGCAATTATTAACGCAAAGTTTTGGTTATGAACTGTATCCATCTGTAACAACACTGCGGTATGCCGATCAGCTTTTAATCTACTTTCCCAATGAAAAACGATTCTTAGTCAGTCAGTTATGGGATTTACTTGCGATTTCAATATTTTTGGTCATCATCATCATTCTCGGATTCTCAACTACCATTTTTACCATCATCCGGCAAAAGAAATTGTCGGAAATGAAAAATGATTTCGTGAATAATATGACCCATGAATTCAAAACACCGATATCGACGATCGGACTTGCCTGTGAGGCCCTGCGCGACAAAGACATTCAGAAATCGGAAGGATTATATTCGACATATATCAGCATGATTGACGAGGAAAATAAACGGCTTGGAACCATGGCCGAACAGATTTTGCAATCAGCAGTAATTGAAAAAGGACAACTGACTTTGAAAAAGGATTTTATTGATATTCACGATGTTATTCAAGATTGCGTGGCATCAAAAACACTTCAGGCAAACACGAAAAACGGAAAGATAGTTACAGAGCTTAGTGCAGAAAATCATCAATTCCTTGGCGATCGCGTACATTTAACAAATGTTGTGTTAAACCTTATCGACAACGCCATTAAGTATAGCGATGACGATTTACAGATCGAAATAAAAAGTCGCAATATTCCAAACGCATTTGAGTTTACAGTTCAGGACAATGGAATTGGCATCAGTAAATCAAATCAAGAACGTATCTTTGAAAAATTATATCGCGTGCCAACGGGTAACATACACAATGTCAAGGGTTTCGGACTTGGATTAAATTACGTTAAAGCAATCATCGAAAAACATAGTGGCACAATTACAGTGGAAAGTGAATTAAAAAAAGGAACAATATTTTACATTCGACTTCCGTTGAATGACAAACTTTAAATAATTAAAGAAAATGGAACAGCAAATAAAGGTTTTATTGGCCGAAGATGATAAGAATCTGGGTACAATTCTCAAAGCATATCTCGAAGCAAAAGGATTTCCAACCGAGCTGTGTGTGAACGGTCAGGAAGCCCTTGAAAAATTTAAACGCGATGATTTCAATTTCTGCATTCTCGATGTGATGATGCCCGTGATGGATGGCTTCGCATTGGCAAAAGAAGTTCGAAAATTAGATAAAAAAGTCCCGATGTTATTTCTCACAGCAAAGTCGATGCAGGAAGATAAACTGCGCGGGTTCGAATTGGGAGCCGACGATTACATCAGCAAGCCTTTCAGCATGGAAGAATTGTTGCTGCGCATGAAAGCAATTATTCGCCGATCAGCCGAAGACACAGTGCGTGCAACGGTTTATCAAATAGGAAAATACACTTTTGATTACAACCGTCAATTGCTTACAAGTGCCGATGACGAGAGCAAACTAACCTCAAAAGAAGCCGAATTATTACGATTACTTTGCGATAATCTGAATAAAGTCCTCGACCGCTCGGTTGCATTGAATAAAATCTGGTTCGACGACAGTTATTTTAATGCCCGCTCGATGGATGTTTATATCACCAAGCTTCGAAAATTCTTTAAAGACGATCAGCGTATCGACCTGATGAATGTGCATGGAATTGGGTTTAAATTGGTTGTGAATCTTTGATTGAAAGGTTGAAAGGTTGAAGGGTTGACATGTTGAAGATTGAATTCCAAAGACGGAAGTTCGAAGCACGAAGTAAATATTACTGTCAGCCTGAGCGGAGTCGAAGGCAAATAAAAGATTGAAGTCCAAAGTAAATTACGAATTGGATTTCATAAAGGCATCTTTACTACCAAATCCCGCGGTCACGTTCAAAACGCATATTCACCGAGGAAGGATACAAGCCAAATGCGGGATCTTCCATAATCTCCCAAAGGTGTTCGGAACTTGGTCCTTTGTCTTTGTTTGTGAGGACAATTAAGGTGCGTTGTTGCTCCATATCGCGGATAAAAAATGTTCTGAAA
>CANNKD010000263.1 GCA_947505205.1 Bacteroidota bacterium
CCGAAGCAATCCGGATTACACACAAAACCGTGATACCATCTGGAATGAGATTAAATCTTTCGGCACGAAAACGCGGTATAACCAAACCGTTCGCTTAAACTATACACTGCCACTAAGCAAGATAAGATTGTTGGATTGGACGAGCGCATCGGCCGGTTACCAAGGGATGTACACCTGGACAGCCTCACCGGCTTCTATTCAGGAACGCGTGGGTAACTCCATCGAAAACCAAAACTCCAAGCTGCTGAATGGAAATGTGGATATGTTGAAATTATACAACAAAATTGGTTATCTCAAAATATTGAACACGCCAAAAAGACCTGATAATAAAGGTGCCGGACCCATTCCACGGCCTGGTGAATCGCCCAAAGACAAGGGAAACCCAGCAGATATTCCCGAAGAAACTGCCGACTCAACAAAAACTAAACCGAGCATCAACTACTTCAAAATAATCGGTGATAATATTCTCAAACTGGCGATGAGTGTGAAAAAAGGAAATATGAGCTACACCCAAAACAATGGTATTTACTTGCCGGGATTCCTTTATGAACCAACCGTTCTTGGGGTGAATCTGGATAATTCAGCACCCGGCTGGGGTTTTGTGCTTGGAAATGAAACTGATATCAGACCGATGGCAGTTCAAAATGGTTGGTTATCAAAAGATTCATTGTTGAATCAGGCCTATGCAAAAAAACTTACCGAAATTTTAAGTTACAAAGTAAACCTCGAACCAACACCCGGATTGCGCATCGACTTAAATGGAGACCGAACGAGTGCCATTTCATTCTCAGAATATTTCCGTGCCGATTCGACAGGTACATTTAAATCATTTTCACCAACTTTTAATGGTAATTTCAGTATGTCGTACTGGATGTGGAAAACCTCATTTACGAAAGCCAGTAGCGACGAAAGCTCTGTACTGTTCGATAATTTACTTAGCAGTAGACGAGCAATAGCCGATAGATTAGCTTACGATAATCCACAATGGGTTGCCAAAGGTGAACAATATATTTATGATTCGGTGGCCGGAGATTTCTTTCCTTACGGATATGGAGCTATCGCACAAGATGTTGTATTGTATTCGTTTATATCGGCATATTCCGGAAAATCAGTTGAAAGTGTCAGCTTAAATCCTTTCCCGACATTTCCATTGCCAAACTGGTCGATAAACTACAATGGATTAACTAGAATTCCTGTCATCGCCAAAATTTTTAAGACCGTTAACCTGACGCATACCTACCGTTCTTCCTACTCAATCAACACCTGGCGTACGAATCTGGATTATGATCCGAATGACAGAACCAAAACCTACAAAAACAGCGATTTGTATATTGGACTCTATAATATAGGTATGTTATCGATCACAGAACAGTTTTCTCCTTTATTAGGCATCGATGTCGGATTACAGAACAGTTTAACCGCCCGTATTGAGTTTAAGAAACAACGCAATTTGACTATGAGTTTCATTAACAATCAGTTAACCGAAGTTGAAAGCAGCGAATTTGTGATTGGAACAGGATATCGGATACGGAATTTATCGTTAATTATTTCTTCTGTTACAGGAAGTAATAGTACAAAATCGACCAACGACCTTGTCCTAAAAGTGGATGTCGGGTTCAGAAATGACAAGACCACATTGCGCAGAATTGATGAACAAAATAGTCAGGTTTCAGCCGGACAACACAAGGTAAATATCTATGTTACTGCAGATTATATGTTAAGTAGTAAATTCAATTTACAAGCATTCTTCAAACGAGATATGGCAGATCCATTCGTCTCGAACCAATTCAAAAACTCAAATACTTTTGCCGGAATAACGATGCGATTCAATCTGGCACAATAATGCTGATCAAGTGACTATTGGTTTTTTAAAAGCGAATTAGAAATAAGATGTATTTTTTCCGGCGAATGAAAATGATAGGAAAATAATTTTCCATAAAGAATAAATGCATGATTTGCATGCTGATAATTGTCGTAAATTTGATGCCATAAAACATATAATTATATGAATATCCCTGGAGATTTATCCTACACAAAAGATCACGAATGGATTCGTGTCGATGGTAATAATGCTGTTATTGGAATCACAGAATTTGCCCAGAAAGAACTTGGTGACATTGTTTTTGTCGATATTGATACCGAAGGCGAGAGTCTTTCTGCTGAAGAAACATTTGGAACAATTGAAGCGGTAAAGACAGTATCGGAAATGTATATGCCTGTAAGCGGGACAGTTAACGAAGTAAACCCACTGTTGGCTGATGCTCCTGAAACAGTGAATAAAGATCCGTATGGTGAAGGGTGGATTATTAAAATCACTCTGTCAGACACTTCAGAATTAGCAAATCTGCTTACTGCTGAAGCTTATAAAGGATTGGTTGAGGCTTAATGTCAGCCAAGCGTTTGAAAAAGAATTTGTTAAACCTATTGCCCGGATTTATCTGGGCAATAGTCATTTTGTTATTGACCGGTTTACCCGGCACTTATTTCCCCGAAGTACATAGTTTTTGGGACTGGCTGGAACCCGATAAAGTGATTCATCTGATTATTTTTGGCTCATTATCCTACTTGATTATTTGGGGATTTAGAGACGAATACGCCTATAAAAATAATCGTAATAAATTGATTTTCAACTCGATGATAGCAGGTGTTATTTACGGCGGACTTACTGAAATTTTGCAGGAAACAGTTTTTGTCGGCCGCGATGGTAATATTTATGACTTTATGGCGAATACCCTTGGCGTTCCTTTGGGCATTTTGCTGTTTCATTTACTTTTCAAGAAACGCGTTATTACGAATTGAATTCGTTTCTCTTAAAATAATCCATCACAAGTTGCGCTTTCGATTTCCCAATCTCCCCGGCGATGGCTTCCAAATCAAGCTCACGGATTTTACTTACTGATTTAAATTTCCACAAGAGTTTTTGAGCCGTATTCTTTCCAATTCCTTGTATTTCTGTCAATTCTGATTTAATCAATCCTTTTTCAAACTTTTTACGATGGTGTGTGATACCGAAACGGTGTGCTTCGTCGCGTAAAAACTGGATAATTTTCAACGATTCAGAACGTTTATCGATGTAAAGTGGAAGCGAATCGCCTGGGAAATAAATCTCTTCGAGTCGCTTGGCAATCCCAATGATAGTGATTTTTCCACGTAGTTCGAGTTTATCCAAAGCTGCGACTGCAGCACTTAATTGCCCTTTTCCACCATCGACTACAATAAGCTGCGGAAGTGGCCTTTCTTCATTTATCAATCTTTGATAGCGTCGCATGATAATCTCCTCCATCGAAGCAAAATCGTCGGGGCCTTCTACGGTTTTGATGTTAAAATGCCGGTATTCACTTTTGTTTGGTTTGGCTCCTTTAAACTGCACCATGGCAGCAACTGCATAGTCGCCCTGAAAATTCGAGTTATCGAAACATTCAATCACTTCCGGTAAAACAGGCATACGCAAATCTACTTTTAACTGATTCAAAATCCTTTTCTGATGCCGTTCTGGATCGACCAGATTGCGCTGCTTTTCAATCTCAATTTTATAATGACGTGCATTTTGCTCCGAAAGATCCAATAGATGTCGCTTGTCACCTCGTTGTGGAATGGTATATTTCAC
>CANNKD010000264.1 GCA_947505205.1 Bacteroidota bacterium
AGATTCAAAATTCTTAACTTAATGACATTGACCGCGCGAATCCTTTCGCATGGTTTTATAAATCTTATTGCACCATGCGACAGAGTCGCCTGGCAGCTGGGAATTACTATTCCTCCAGCCTTTTAACAATATCCAATCAAAAACCTATTCAATTTCCATAATAAAGTGCAGGGTACGGATTTCGTTTAACCGGGACTTTATGCTGGGTTCCCGAAGTTCGGGACAGGCAGTGCCGACCACATGAAGTCCTAATTATTAGCCATTGTATTTTTTATTCATTTAATTTTATTGTATCACTTGATACTTTAATCCTATCTTTTATTATTCTTGCTTCTTCAATGCGAATCTTAATGATTGTCGAATCTTTTATGTATGTATTTGGAAAGTCATCCAAAGGCTGATATGATTTTTCTATTATATTATAAGTTGAATCATTTAAAAAAAAACCATTACCATGTATTGAATAATCAGAAATCTCTGCATATGATGCATTAAACATGCCTTTAACCTCTCCATTTTTATTAATTAAAAAACAGTCAAGATATATTGCTGTCGAATTGTCTGTGTTAAGAATCAATATAGGTAATAATCCTTTCCTGATTGTCATTTTTCCATAGAAATAGGATGAAAATCCGAAAAATTCATAGTATTTTTCTAACTCGTCAGTTGAATAAAGAAATTTAATCTGTTTCTCATTCAGTTTTATTAATTTTTCATCAATATTATCATCTGACTCAGGAACAATCTTAAAAGAGGAAGTTTGTATTAGAGGAATTATTGTCAACAATGAATCTGTAAGTATTTCATTTTTATATCCGATACATTTATAGTCAGTTGATTTATTCGTTGCATTTTGCATTGAACATGCATAAAAAATCACTGGTGTCAAAATCAAAATTAATCGTTTCATTTTTTTTCTTATTATAATGGCTAACGTTTTGCGCTAAATTTTAGTTGCCGATTTCGGAGCTGCTTTCCAGTCGAGTCGCACCATTGCTGTTGCGGGCTGTGAACTTTATTGTCCGCACCGAAACCCCAATTGACATATAGTTTTTGTTAACGGCTGGGCTTTCTTTTTGTCTTTTTAAATTGTCAACAGGCTCCATTTACTGCTCCAAATAACTCATAAAACCATCAACTGCTTTTTGCATCATCTCTCTGGTTTCGTCATCGTCATAACCAGGACATTTCTCCGGATTTGATTTACAGTCTTTCCACATTTGATCAATTTCTAAAAGGTCATTCTGTGTAAAATCAAAAATCTGGTCAAATAGAATTGCGTTAGCACTTATTTTGGATTCATAAGTCTCAAAGAACAAAATCTTAAAAATCTCCTTTAACTTTTGGCTACAGTCCAACGACTCTAAAGCAAAAACCATTGTCCCATTATAGTTGTGGTTTTCTTTTCTAAAAATGGCTGTCAATAAAGGTTCTAAAGTTCGGTTATCTTTAATGTCCTCTAATGCAAGTGCGGCTCTGTTCCTAATGTCTGAATTGTCTAATGCAATTAGAGAAATAAGAAAGTCAACCACTTCGTCACCTCCGATTTGTCCAAGTCTGTTGGCTGAAGATTTAACAAGTTCCCAGTCGTTAGAAAAAACGTCCTTTTTTAATTGCTCAATTTCTATTTTCAATTTATCGTCTGTCATGTTATGTGTGTCACCTTAGCCTTGCCGTTAACGTTCGGAAATATATGTAGTTGCCGATTGCGGGTTGCTTTCCTGTCGAGCAGCACCGCCGTTGTTGCGGGCTACATGGCTTGTTGTCAGCACGGAAACGGCAATTGACATATAGTTTTTGTTGTGCATAGTTGTTTATTAATCTGGGTCAGGAAAACATTGAGCACCAATCGCTCCACCTGCATATCCTAACACTATTTTTGAATCATAATAAATATAGGAACAGCTATCATTCCAATTTTTAATTTCATTTTCGGGAATTGGGTCTTGAAATATGTGATAAAAGTATTTTCCCATTCCGCTTCGAGCAAATCCAATTTCTGTCGGCTCGCCATTTTCAATTGAAATACAATTTGCATTATCAAGTATTTTCTTAATCTCAACGAATGTGTTTTCAGTCCAATTTAATTTTTCTTTGACTAAATCTAAATCTTTTGTTTTAGGAGCGTATTTTGAACTGTCATATTTTGTCATTGGCTCCATAATATAATTATATGGATTAATGTCCCACTGTTGAAACAAACAAGTCAGTTTTTTATCAGCTGAATCCGTTTTTTCATAAACCCACAAGTCAATACTATTTTGGTCTTTGAATTCTATGTAAATTTTAAATCCGTCTGGAACAATACTGTCGTAAGTTGTCTTGAGTTCATGAATTGCAGTTTTATTAAATTCATAATTTTCTACCAAATCGTCCTTGCTTGAACTTTCCATTGCCATAAAGAAAAATATAAAAGCAAATACTCCTCTTAACAAGTAAATCAAAATCGATAAAACCACAGCTATTATTAATCCAATAATCAAGCGTTTTTTAGTCTTTTTCTCCATTTAATGTATTTGTCAAATTTTTTGCACTTCGGTTTCCTTCAATTATGCACAACGAATCGCTATACGTGATAGTGGTGGATATTTCGTGTTTATATTGGTACGCTGCAGATCAACTAAACAAGCTCTAAAACAAACAAAATCAATCCTTTTTCGCTGTTCATCCAAATAAAATCCGATTGTATTCATGATCACTATTTGGCTTTTATTGTTTGTTTCGCTGTTACAGCCCACCAAATGTAAATGTTTATTGCACAAATCCAAATAATAAATCAAATATGCATTTCCGGTAAACTACGATACTGCTATTATTTATCAGGCATTTATGTATGACCAAACAAAAAAAGAGCTCAACGCTCCTTTTTTTGTTTTCATCAATTACTACAGTAATCTGTAAATATGTGGCAGTTCCACGATTAAATCCATTTTAACAATGGGAAATCCTGTCGATGTGGCAGATTTTCATTCAAAGGATAAATCCTGAAAGTATAATCATACACACCGGCACGGAAAACAGGAACATTTATTTTAAACTGCGCCCAATCATCGCCGCCACCAACTAAACTCATCTTTTCGATAAAGACGATTTCATCAATTTTATCGAATAGTTTACGTCCGAACAAAAGTTCTATGCCAACATCACCGGCCTTGATACCGGGTGTTTGCAGCGTGATTTCGGCAACAAAATTTTCCCCGAAATTCAATGGGCGAATGGTCGGATCGGGTACTTTGATCGATTTCACTTCGATGGCATCCCAATGGGCTTTGATATTGGCTTTCCAGGCAGCCATCTCGTGTGCAAACTTCAAATTATCGCTTGTCATCCGGTGTGTGCGATTGATGAGCTTGTTGTAATATCGGTCGAAATAATCGTCGAGCATACGTTTCATTGTGAAGTTAGGCACAATCTCGCTGATGTTATTCTTGATGAATTTCACCCAATTTTCTGGCACTCCATTTGAGTTTCGATCGAAATAAAGCGGCACAATCTCATTTTCAAGCATGCTATAGATTGTTTCCACATCCAACTCATCCTGGAAATATTGATTGTTGTAAGTGCGTTTCTCCTGA
>CANNKD010000265.1 GCA_947505205.1 Bacteroidota bacterium
GAATAGAAATAATCGAATGTGCTCTGATCTATACATCTCATTTCCAATGTGTATTCATCACCTTTCTTTAATTCGCTATAGCCATAAATCGGAAGCGTATTCGTCAGTCCATTGATGAAATAATCGTCATAAACAGTAAAATATTTGTCTTTTTCACCATTGATGATCTGTACGAAACGATAATTATTACCCAATTCAAACGGATCGGTAAAAACGGGAATGGCATTATACAAGGTATCAGCGCCATCTTGACTGGGAGGTGCAAACTCATTCTTTTGGAAAAATAAATCACTCAACGGAACAAGATTTGGAAGCCTACTATTTGCTATAAACGCCTTTGAATCATAATTAACTGTTAATGTGTAGGTTCTACCAGACTGCCCTTGCATTTCGTTTGTTGAATAAATGCCCGGTGCGTTTTCGGTAAGCTGTTCACTAAATCCCAGATTATCGGAAATTGTCACAATGGCACCACTTACCGGAGGAAAAAAATTCGGATCGCTGAAATTGACAGTTTTGGTTATTTTAACCTGATGAACTTTCAATTCGGTGCTAATTTCTCCTTCGATAACGAGTTTAGGATCAGTTGAATTGAGATCGATAAAAATCTCTTTTTCGCAGGAAACCAATAAAAATAGTGAACTGAAGAATAAGATTATTTTTTTCATTTCCATTCTTTTAGAATTTGAAATTGTAGGTTACGCTCGGAATCCATTTGAAAAGTGCAATTTGTGTTGCCTGTGTGCGCGAAGGATCGTCAGGATCGTCTGCAAATGTGATCACATACGCGTTTTCATGTCCGTAAACATTGTAACATCCTATGTTCCACGAACTTTGATAACGTCCTTCACGTTTGCTTTCGTAGGTTGCACCGATATCGAGCCGGTGGTAGGCCGGCATGCGGTAACCGTTTCGTTCGGTGTATAGAAAAACCGTATTGCCATCAACCACATATTTTCCACTTGGGAAAGTGACTGCATTGCCTGTATAATAAACAAAAAGTGCTGATAATGACCATTTTGTGTTCAATTGATACATTCCCACCAAGGTTAAATCATGCAAGCGATCCTGTTTGGCCAAATACCAGTTATTGTTGTTGATTCCATCCACTTTTCGCTCAGTTCGGGCAAGTGTATAGCTTATCCAACCTGTAAATCGACCTGTTTTCTTTTTCAATAAAAGCTCTAATCCGTAAGCGCGCCCGATACCATAAAGCAATTCGCTTTCAACATCGGGTGATGTATAAATATCGGCACCATTTTTATAATCCACCTGATTCTGCATCCATTTATAATAGGTTTCGAGGCTCATTTCGTAATTATCGCCGGCAATATTTCTGAAATATCCCAGACTAAGCTGATCACCAATTTCAGGTTTGATATTGTAACTGTCACCAATCCATTGGTCGGTCGGACTTGAGCTGGTTGAATTGCTCAATAAATGAACATTTTGGGTATTTCGGGCGTATGCCGACTTAATGCTGCTCACCTCATCAATGCGATAATTGGCCGAGATTCGTGGTTCAATGTTGAAATAGGTTTTCCCAAATGTTCCTTTTGCCAACGAAATACTGTTTGTCATCATGCCATTTTCGTAAATATTGTAGGTGTCTCCGCCTAAAATACTGAAACTCGACAAGCGTATGCCATAATCAATACCCAATCGGTTTCCGGCCGTGAAACTGTTGTTGGCATATATAGCGTTTTCCCACGAATAACGGCTTGCCTTCACTTCTTGTGTGCTTTCACCCGAAAATCGACTGGGTGTTATGGTGTGATAAATGCTATTTACCCCAAAACGCCAGGAATTTTTGGTACTTGGAAAAAACTGAAACTCCTGTTTCAGATTCCAATCCTGGATTTCAGAATTGATATTAAATTTATCGCTGCCACTCGTAATGTTGATGTTATAGTTGTAATCGCTGTAAATAAACGATGTATTTGAGAATACCCGTGGAGCGATGATGCTGTTCCAACGCAACGTTCCGGTTGTATTTCCCCAATCGATACCAAAAAGATCGCCCACACCCAATTTATCCTTACCGAAATAGCCCGAAATATATAATCTGTTTTTAGCATTGATCTGGTAGTTTGCTTTGGCATTCAAATCGTAGAAAAACAAGGAGTTATCCTTATATTTTTCACTCAATTTCAAAAACATATCGGCGTAGGTGCGACGACCGGATAACAGAAAAGATGATTTTTCATTCTGAATGGGGCCTTCGACACTTATACGACTGCTAATCAATCCAATACCTCCATTTACCGTATAATCATTCTGATTTCCTTCTTTCATTTTTATATCAAGCACCGAGGCTAACCTGCCACCGTATTGTGCCGGTCCATTTCCTTTCAACAATGTTGCATCCTGAATGGCATCGCTGTTAAATGTACTGAAGAAACCCATCAGGTGTGAGGCATTATACACGGTTGCTTCATCTAATAAAATTAAGTTTTGATCACCGCTTCCGCCACGTACATAAAAGCCACTATTGCCTTCGCCAGCAGATTTTACTCCGGGAAGCAATTGAATTGTTTTCAAAACGTCTTTTTCGCCAAATAATACCGGCAGTTTCGAAATTTCAATGATATTCAATCTTTCGACGCCCATTGAAGATCGCGTTAGATCCTTGTCGCTGCGACTCGAAACGACCTCAACCGTCTGAAGATTGGTTCCGCTTTGCAGGTTCCAATTGATTGATTGGGTTTTATCGAGAATGACATTTTTTGTAATTACCTGATATCCAACGAATGATGAAGCCAGCGTGTAAGTTCCTTTTGGTAAAGTAATTGAGTAAAAACCGTATTCATTGGCAATTGCACCTGTATTTTGTAAATCCTTTACAACGATCAAAGCCCCAATAAGTGCCTCACCGGTGTCCTTATCGCGCACTTTACCACTGATGGTAAATTTCTGTTGGGCGTTCACGCTAAAAATAAACAGACTGAAGAAAACCGCAAATAAATATTTTAAAGGATTAATTCCGGTTGAAATCATTGGTAAATGGTTGATGTTTTGTTCATTGAATATTTTTTCTCTTAAGATTTAGTCTTCTATTCACTAAGACGTTTAAACCTCAAAATTGTTCATTTGTTGTAAAGATTGTGGAATAATTTACATTCAGCTTACGCTGTGTGTCATCAGTCTTTTTTCTCCATTCAAAGGCGCAAAGTTATCAAATAAATGCCTTTTTTTGGATGGTATTTTCTTCGGACAGAATTGAATATTCCATTTCTACTTTAGGATATTATTTTGAGAAAAACAGCACTAAACAGTCCAAATGGCGATATAATTAAAAGATAAAATATTGATTTATAGATATTTTCGATAACTACATGCCATTGTACAGGAAAATTGACTACTTTTGCCGCTCAATTTAATACAAAATATGCCTAATTTTCAAGAAATTGGCCTGAATCCTGACCTACAGAAGGCTGTAGAGGCTCTCGGATTCAAAGAGCCAATGCCGGTTCAAGCAGCTGTCA
>CANNKD010000266.1 GCA_947505205.1 Bacteroidota bacterium
AAAAAACAGAGATACATTACTCACATACCCCTGTTTCAAAAGAATCCTGACTGTTAAAGTACTTTGGCGATCCTTTCAATAAGATGAACAATAGCCATCAAACATCATTTTTTATTGAGACATACTTCTTCCACACAATCCGTTTTTCTTTGCGAAGCATACTGAAATCATTATTGAAGGTGTATTCATAAGCATCATCAAAATAATGAAGTAAAACCCGGAAAGATTTGCTGATTTGAGTAGGCATCAACATAATCCTCTATGTTTTAAACTTTTTTTGGATCGAAATATTCAAGCATCCACGCGGGAAAAGGATCTGCAGCATACATTATTGCTCCATTTTTCAATTCCGCAATAGGTGTGAACTCCCTGGAGTTGTCAATCACAAAACTTGAATCTGCCATGGTGGCGGCCATACTGAGGTTTTTCATTGAGCGAAAATACCGTGATTTAACTTTTTCATTTATAACATCATGGCCTCCGGCCTGTACGCGGAGTTTAACACGTTCAACGTTCAATTTCCAGGTGTCGGTGCAAACAAAATACAAATAGGTTCTATATCCGGAAGTTTTCGCTTGTTCAAAAAACGCTAGTTTTGACGAATGTGAAAGAACAGTTTCGTAACAAAAGGATTGGCCTGTATTGAAAAGTTTTTCGCATAAATAGGTCGCAATAAATGAAGCAATGTATGAGTCGATGGAGCTTGCATCGCCATTAAAAGTAAGAATCCCACTTTTAATAATGATTCTCTCAAGAAAAGTTTGGTCAGAAACTTGTTGGAATAAACCGGATTTTCTGACATATTCCTTGAATTCGGTTTCTGTGGCTTTTATATGGTAAGATGAGAAAAAAAATTTCCTCGTTTGTTTTAAATCATTCTCGATTCTATCTGCACTTACATAAAGTTCAGTGTGGATGTATCCTTTATTCCTCAAATGCGAAAAAAGGATAGTTTTTCCTGAACCATTGGGTCCGGCAAACATGCGAAAGCGAGGCTGCATCGATTAAACAGCTTGTTTACGGGAAGAAGACTTATTAGCCTGTTTGTCGGTTTTATCCGGTCCAATAATCTTCACCTGTCCATTTTCTGAAATGGCGATCGATGAACCATTGCGCCGAGCGGTTCTCTTCACTGATTCAGAGGCACTCTTTAATAAATCGGGAAATGTTTCACTTTTTTTCATAATACAAAAGTACGGCAAAAATTCATATTTGGGAGTAAAAGCGACCAGATAATGTTTGTCATTCAACTTATTCAAAAACTTTAGCATTAAGTATTGTCAGGTATTCCATGACGACTCCATTGTTTTTCGGGTAATCATTCACCCTGACATTTGATGCATTTTATATGTTTGCAAATTATTTCTTTCCAAAAATCGCTTTGAGAATTACACTCCAGCGTTTTTGCTCAGTTCCGTTTTGAGAAGGTCGAATACATGCTTCTCCGGCAATTTATTGTTTGACTTATGTCCGATCATTGGGCGGTATGTGCATCCATTTTCAGGCAACTCCCTTTTCAAGCAAAAAGGTACCGGCTTTTCTTATTGACAAACTGCCGGAGGCTTTGCTTGCCATTCCCAATGCTATCGAATTGATTGCGGCCCCACGAGCAGCCTTATGATGTTTCACTCGCCGGATGTGCATATAATTATAATACAATTCAGGATGTGTATTTGCGTTGTACCGGATTAGTCGGTCGAGTTCGAGTGCCAGGATTGCGTTGCACTCTTTGATTAAATTTCCTACTTGCTGATTTGTATTCCGTCTTTCGTCCAAACTATTAAAGGTGTCGTTCTTCGCTTGCTCCAGCGCATTCACTGTCATTTCAAAAGCAGTGATGTCTTCAACTGACAATCCTAAAGCATTACACATCGTTTGCTTGTCACGCAGTGTTGCTATTACCCAGCGTGCTATTTCTATCATCATGCTCGATGAGGTGGTACGAATCCTCTTGATAAATTCTTTAAGTGTTTCCATCATCTGTACATTCTGTTCACGGTGCGCAATCACAATACCCATATCGAGCATTTTTCGCAAATCAGCTTTTAGCTTGCTGCGCTCCGTTTTCCGATTTTGATAGAGCGTAGTGTATGGTATCACCAACCGACTGATACATAAAGAAATAGCGTCAGATTTTTCAACAAAGGATTTTCGAACCTCCAAGGCTTCTTTTTTATTGTCAAAAACTTCAGGATAGTTGTTGAGCACCCTGATGATGGTGCAGAACTGTTGTGATTTATTAATTATTCTTTTCATTATTAAATTGTTAATTGAATTTAGTTTACTATTTCGTTAGCTATTGTTCCTTTTCGCCTTGTGGTAAAAGATATGCCTCTATCTATAGGTAAATTCATGTCACTTTTTTGTGATATCTTCATGATTTTAATTAGATTATGTTCGTATTTACGGTACCTGTTTTTGAATAATATTCTCCTTGCTTCGTGAAATTATTTTTATTTATGTTTTTTATCAGAGCCATATTAGATTCTTATTTATGAATATTTCTTTCAATAATTTCGCAAGTCATGATCACTTTACAACTGTTTGCAAAGTATGTACCTCTATATATTATCCTAAAGCGTGACAATATTTTGTGAGACCCCTGATTTTAAGCTGAATATATCATTTACGTACAAATGTTTTATTTGGTAATATCAGGCTAATGCTTAGGTAAGCCCGGATCGGCCTTGGTAAATAAGTATCTCATATCGGTATCAGTGTTTCATGCCTCGGTATGGTGGTTCTGTACAATGGTTTGTATGTTTCGTACGTTGGAATAGATGTTAAATACTCCGATATCGATTACCCGAACCTTAGCATGGGTGTTTCATGCATCGGCATCTTAGTTTCGAATCATTGCATACATGTTTCATATTTCGACATGCTTGCTTTGAGCTTTGGTCACTTCGTTCTGTGCGATGGTATCTGTGGTTCGAGCGCTGGGTTGAATATTTCGAGTGCTGAAAAGCGTATTTAATTCAGGGCCTTTGCTCCCTTTTTCATTATGTATTATGTTTATGTGATTGAAAGTCTTAAGGATGGTATAAGAAATACCGGTATGAGTGATGATCCCGAAAGAAGATTATTGGAGCATAACGCTTACAAATCAAAACCAGATCTCTGAATTATTGTCTAAAAACTAAAAAAGGTTGAAATGAAAGCCAACTATTATTTTAAACCAGCTTTCTGATAGCAACCCATTGTTTTAGGGTTGCTCGTGCATCGTCTGCCGGATATCCCAAAACGGTTTTGCCTGCCGGAACATCGTTCATTACTCCGGAACCTGCGCCTATTACAGCCCCCGAATGAATGGTGATATGATCTTTTATGGAAGCACTACCACCAATAATTACACCATCGCCAAGCGTAACAGAACCTGCGAGGCCGCTGTGGCCGGCCATAATGCAGAAACGACCCAGAATACAATTGTGGGCAATTTGTACTAGGTTATCAATTTTGCACCCATCACCA
>CANNKD010000267.1 GCA_947505205.1 Bacteroidota bacterium
CGTAATACTTTTCAGGGCACCTGATAGATGCTTGCGGTATTCCTATAACCAGAATTTGGAAGATACCAATCAGGAAACTGTACTCCTGACGACTCGGCCCAGCTTGCGAATTTTAAAAACGCACTGGTAATCTGGTTACTTTCGATGGTGTAATCATAGCTCGAAGCAATCTTGATGGCCCAAGGTAAATTATTCGCCGTTTTGTAGTATTTACCTATACTTTGATCAGAATTATCCTGACCGGAGCCAAAATAAGTGGCAGTAACCAGACTTGTAGGTGGATAGTTTGGCAGATGAACTTCTTTTCCACGTTCCTTGTTAATGATTAAGAATGGGTTGAAATTACTCAGGTTGAGATCACTGATGGCATATTTATTGGGAGTAAATCCCATATTGATAACCACGGTGTCCGGATCGACATACGGAGAAGATGGAATTACATTTACCCCAAAACCGGATGTGGGAGGCAAGATTTTATTCACATTATCAAATACAATAACCGTTATTTTGGATTGATTAGCCTCAGTGCCGTTTGTGTTCAAGGTAATATAGTTTTCATCCAATACCGTTCCCTCAACCGTGATATCTTCTGGTAAAAGATTAGCACCGGTCAGCTGGAAACCAAATCCATTGGCATATCCGGCTCCCACAGCACGTATTGCAAAGTTGCTCAAGACTTCGGTAACTTTATTCGACGAATTTGTAACAATATTGAACTGATAATCAAGCACAAGATCATTGAAATCATAATCACCCTGACCCGGCCACAGATCTTCAAATGCGAGACTTCCAAATCCTTCCGCAGGATATTTATTGATGAATGCTCTGGCAGGATCGTCAGGATAATTATCGTCAGCATCCGGAACACCGTCCCCATCCCGATCAATTGGACTACCCTGCTCACCGAAATTGGCTTGTATTTCAGTCTGACTCAAAGCTCTGCCAAACATTTTTACTTCATCAACTGAACCATTTAAAAATTTCTGCGCATTGTTGTCTGAACCTATTGAAATATCGCGCGTATTAATTTTAAGATTTCCAGTCACAGCTGCGCTGTTTTTCAATTGACCATTCACATATATTTTCAACATTGTACCATCATAAGTCATGGCTATGTGATACCATTCGTTCAAAATTGGCAGTCCGCCACCCCAATGAATGGTATGACTTACATTGTCGTTGGTTCTAATATGCACATTCCAACCGTCCCAGTTACCTTGCCCAATTCCATGACCATCCCAGTCACCTTTCTGAAATATTTTGATTGTTTTGTTTTCTTTAGTTTTTACCCAGGCCATCATGGTTATCGCATTTACCGGATTCAAACGAGCCGCATTCACAACTTTTACATTACCTGTTACACCACCAAAACTCAGACATCCACCTGAAACACCCGTTCCCCAAGTTGCATTTGTGATTACTCCATTGCTAAAACCCTGATTATCTGTCGTAACCGTTCCGATGCCTTCATTGAAACTCCATGATGAAATTAGATCCGAGGATCCATTTCCAGCATTTGGTGTTGTTGTATAAATCTGTGTGATTTCTGTTTCAGACAAGGCTTTGCTATAAATAAGCACTTCATCCATGGTTCCTTTAAATGGGTTGATTGAATTTTGGTTTCCAATATAAACCGGACTTGTTGTAGACTGAAGGTTTCCTGTGTTGCTCCCGCTGATTTTCAAAATACCGTCAACATATATTTTCATGATTGCGCCATCATAGGTTGCCGCCACATGATGCCAGTCAGTATTTAAAATTCTATCGGTATAAGCCATCACAATGCCTTTAAAGACAGGCGTATAAACCCCGAACGAAACCCTTCCCTGTGCGTCCATCCGAACCATATATTTTACATTCTGAAAAACAAAAGCGCCATCAGCACCTGCCTGACGCAGTTTAAACCAGAATGAAAAACTGATTTTATCACCCACCGGATTAAAAGTCGAATTATTGGGCACCTGAACATGTCCGCCTAATCCATCATATTCCAGAGCACTTCCGCTAATACCAGTGACCCATGTCGATCCCGTGATGTCTCCATTATGCAAACCCATCATATCATGAGCAATATTTCCCGAATTTTCATCAAATTTCCAACCAGCAATTAAACCATCAACAGGAATAACATATTCATTATTTATACTTGCCTTCATCATTGACTGCGGGTTTTCGGATAATGAAACCACAACCTGGCTACTTGTAACCGAAACTGATTTTCCATTTACCAAAACTGTTTGAACATAAGATGGTAAATTAACAGTGGCCTGATATTCAGCGGGTAAAAGACTATAAAAACCTTTGTGATACTGAATTTTACCATCTTCAGAAGTGATGGTGACAACAGTGGAATTGTCAGCTGTTACCTGAAATTCAACATCACGACTGGTTTCCCAATTGAAACCATCTTCAACCTTCAGATTCTCCATTTTGATTTTTGAAGTCGGGTCAATGTTTGACTTGTTACAAGCAATTAAACTTGTAATCATTACGGCTACTAAAAGCAAGCGGTTCAGGTAGTTCATGGTGTTGATATTTATTTCAAAGTTAATGAATGCAAGTCGCTATATCCAAATATATCGTTCGATTCTCAATTTATTATTACCAAGCCAAATTTATGCCACGTTTAAATTGAAGCACTTAAACTCAATGCCATGATGATAGTTTTTGCATTTAAACCTTAGAATATCTTTCATTATTCAGAAAATCCACAGCATCGATTTGGTTGATAAAATTTTGAAATTCAGAACAATCCAAGATGTTCGCCTTGTCAACTTCCAGTATTTTAAATACTTACAATATATTTCATTTTTTTAAACTAATGAATAATATGTGATTAGACCAAGCAATTATCTATCGGCTTCATGCAATAAGCGATTATTAATCCATTTGAAAAAGAAATTTTAAATTACAAATTCAATGATTTCATTACAGCAATATAAAGGCAAGATGTTTCATTTCAAGAAGGAAATAACCCAATTCTGGAAATTGGACCGTTAACAGAATTGGATGAATTGAAATTCTATCCGACGAAAAAAATTACAATTGATTAGATAAATGAATAAATGCAGATTATATATTTACTGCTCAATACAAAGTGGCTCAAAATAAACGATAACTTTTCTTCTTAATTGACAATATAGTATTAATTGTGTAACTTCGTACTTCATTTGTAAGAGCTAACTTTTATAAAATTAGCATTACAATGCAATTTTGTTTATTATATTTTCTCGTAAACCTTCGACAATGGAAAGAAATTTAGTGTTGCGAAGTTTACACCATTCCTTTTTAGGGATTATTGTTTTAACATCGTTATTTCTATTTGTTTCATTTTTTTACGGATGCAATCCAAATCCAATCAAAAAGGGACCTGTTTATACTGTCGATTCAATAGTAAGCACCGTTCCAGTTTATTGTTTTGCTGTGCATCCTCTGCATAATCCAACC
>CANNKD010000268.1 GCA_947505205.1 Bacteroidota bacterium
AAAAATCAGCAAGGGTAAGCGGAATGGTTTTATTGTAAAAAATGGAGGTGTTGAATTATTAAATCAATTTTGGTATGTTTATGCCAGACACATGGATAAACTTGGATCTGTTGCTTTGCCCAAAAAGTATTATGCATCATTGATGAAAGGATATGACAAGGGTATTACGACAATATTTTTACTTTTTTATAAGGATGAATTAGTTGGAAGCGCTTTTAACCTTGCATACCGGGGCTTTTATGAGAATGATTGTTTTGCGACTTTGCACAATGTACAGCATCTCTATGCTTCTTATGTATTACACGATGCAATGATTGAACATGCAATCAGCATTAACTGCCACACCTACAGTTTTGGCCGCAGTAGCAGTAATGGCGGCGTACATCGTTTCAAGCAGCAGTGGGGAGCATACGATGTTCCGCTTCTATGGATTCAATACCCAAAGCAAAATATAAGTCTGCGAAAACAACAATGGCTGCAAGAATTATGGAAATTCCTTCCCTGGTTCATCCGCAGGCACCTGGGTAGTTATATCGCAAAATGGATTTACTAATCTAACGTCGCTTCGTTTAATTCGCTTAATTCGATGACAAAAAATAAAATGATTATAAAATGTGTTCGCTTAGTATGTTTAACGTTTCATTGCGCTGCACTTACCAATGTTGAAACTGATTTCATTTGTAAAACCGTAACCTGAAATCTGCCTGCCCGGCTGCAAGACGGGAAACTCATGATCATCGAATTAGCTGAGCTTCGCTTCGTTCGCTCATTCGCTTCGTTCGCTCACTTCGAAAACGCTCCACCCACCATACCCATAACAGGAAAATTACAACATAAAATCCTGGTCGTAGTATCCATTCATGGATAAAATCCCAATATTGAGGTTTCCATAAAACAACAACAGAAAGGATAACGATTCTTAAGATATTTACCCCATGCATGATGGCAATACTCATCGGTATGAACCACAATTTATGTTTCCATGGTCCGGGGAATAAAACAAACAAAACGATTATCTGGTAAAACTGTTTCAATCCTGAGCAACTTTCAACCACTGAAACATAACCACCATTGCTAAACCACATGGTATGAGGGTCTTCAATGGTAATATGCATTCCAAGTAGATTTCTGTTAATCCACAAACTTGTATGAAAAACCTGTCCGGCCAACCAGTCAGCAGTATTACTGACAGCTGCAAACGATTTAATGACATTTGCTAAATCCCACCACAACACATGAAATGTGTAGGTGATAATAGCAAATAAAGCCACATCAATTATAAATCCAATTGGGCCGGCATAGAATTTACGAAAACGTTGGTAATAATCCCGTATCATACATTTTATATTTAAAACAAATGTAAAATTATTTCGTAAATGGCCATCAAAATATTGATCTGTTATTAAGCGAACGACGCGAATCCCTAGCGACCTTGGCGTGAAAAGGTTTCTCGCAACGAGCGCAGCGTTTTCCGTAGCGGCCTCCGCGTGAAAGGTTTCCTGCAGCGGCCTTGGCGTGAAACAGAAAACACCATTATAGATCATTCGGGATTTTTCATGTACCTTTGATAAAAAATAAAAAAATGCAAAACATAGTAATTACACCTAAAAGCAAACGATCAGGGGTTTTTCTTAAAAAACTTTTATCAAAGCTTAACGATGTAAAAAGTATTGAAGTTGTTGAAGAAAAGGAAGAAATGCCTTTTGTTGTTTTATCTGAAAGCTCCCTCGAAAAAGAATGGAGTAGCGAAGAAGATAATATTTGGGATAACTGGGCAAAAGAAAAACTGAAAATTGTACGTAAATGAATTTTTCAAAAGGCGATATCGTTATCATTCCGGTTCCATTTACCGACAATAAAGGATATAAACTTCGTCCGGCTGTTGTTATTTCGAACGATATGGTTCATCAAACCGGCGATGTAATGATTGTTCAAATCACCTCAAAGTTGAAACAAGATAACCACTTTAGTATCCCCATTACAGATGACGATGTAACTGAGGGCTTACCTGTAAAAAGCTATATTCGTGTACACAAGATATTTGTCCTTGAACAAAGATTAATCAAAGGCAAAGTATCAAGCCTCAAAATCGCTAAATACCAGGAATTAATTCAAAGGATCAACCAAATCATTGAATAGTATAAAGCACAAAAGAGTTCACGCAGCAGCCTCCGCATGAAAGGTTTCTCGCAACGGGCATCGTAACGTAGCGGCCTTGGCGTGAAAAGGGGTTCCGTAGCGGCCTTGGCGTGAAAGAAATAAAGAACCTCACCGTACCCTCCGCGTGAAACAATGAAAAGGTTCTCGCAAGGGGCGCCGCATGAAATAAGGGGGTGGCCGCTATCAATTAATCCCAACATCATTTTATGGCACGACTTGTTAATACAACCGAAAGGCAGATGTTTTATGGTGCAACACCGTTGATTTTTGAACGTGCAAACCAACTAAGGAAAAACCAAACGGAATCAGAAAAGTTTCTGTGGGAAATCTTAAAGAACAAGCAGATGCTGGGCCTTCGGTTTAAAAGGCAACACCCGATTGATAAATTTATTGCAGACTTTTATTGTCATTCCCTCAAACTTGTAATAGAGGTTGATGGTAAAATCCATTTTAATCCGGAAAAGATTGAGAAACTGTCTAGATTTTATTTTTGAGAAGTTTTTTGAAGAATTAAGTTCTCAGACGAGGCAAAATTGACGTTAATAGCAGCGCTATTGACGGAGATTTAAACGAATTATGAGGGCTTAATTCACAAAAAAATGCCAAAGGATAAATTTTAGACAATTTCTGAACTTGATAGAGAAAGGTCTGCTATAATGGAGAATTTTGGCATTCAAGTCATACGATTCACTAATGATGCCATTCTACAAAATATCGAAATTGTTAGAACTTCGATTGAAATGATTTGTGGTGAAATAATTTTTGAGCAAACAAAGCCTCCGCTCACCCATTAGTCCCCTAAATGGGAATCTATCGCGCGGGTTTATTCGTTTGGCAAAATTATTATCTGCAAACTTTTACTAGTCAAAAAAGTAAAAATAGCGGGCAGATCCCCTTTAGGGGGCAGGGGGTGTGCGTCGGCAATTTCAAGGATAAATGCCCACAGATAAAAATTCATCCGAGTTTATCAGTGACCTTATCTGTGGATTCAGTGGAAAAGCTTTGGTTTCAATGGACTCCTCGTGAAATGGTTCTCGCAACGGGCACAGAGGAAAAAGTACTCGCAGCATGCGAAGCGTGAAAGGTAATAACCCCATAATTTTTTATTAAAGAATTAGTTAATACACTTATCTTTGTCAAAACATACTACGTAGAGAATCACTAAAGCAACATTTATGATTTCAAGATTTCTAAAAAGATACGCTGACCGCTTCGTTTCAAGATGGTTGGTTCTGACTTACGATATAACGGTCGTTTATTTCATTTTCCTCTTCGCCAAATTAC
>CANNKD010000269.1 GCA_947505205.1 Bacteroidota bacterium
TCAATCCATTCCACTACTGCAAAACTTACAAAGTATGCTGATTCTGAATTATGGAATTTATAATTACGACTCATCCAGCAAATGTATTAAATATCAATCCACCACGCGAAAGGATTCGCGCGGTAGCAGTGATTTCAGGCTATACAAGTGCAGAATTATAACATTTACTGATAAACAACATTAAATGTACTGAATTTAAACACAAATGCCAACATAAAATTATACCGTTTTAAAAAATGCATTTGCAATATGCACAAAATCCGCATTTTGTATAGTCTGAATTAGCTGTTTCAATCCCATAAAATATTTCCTTAAAATAACCCGGCTGGAGGTACTATTATCCTGAATTAATCTGCAACTGATAATAAACATAAGACCCCAATAACGAGCTTATTTTAATCCATTATTTGAGTTAAGGTTAACCACGATGAAACCGAATATTTAAAATTCGCTGCTAAGTGAAAATTATAATTGTACTTTTAATCTTTAAAGTTAAAGATTATACAATTTCTATGATTCGTAAACTATGTAATTTCAAGACTGTAATTTCTGGTGCTCTGGTCATTATTCTGGTCAGTTTTGCGAGTATTTCGCCGATTTTCGGACAATCAAGTGCGGATAGTTTATTGAAATTATTCAATTCCCGGGAACTTTCTGAAAATGAAAAAGCACTGGTTTGTGCTAAACTTGCCGAACAATATTTGGCATTTAAAGTTGATTCGGCACTGCATTTTGCATGGAATGGCCTTGAAGTTTCGTTACGTAATAATTATATCAATGGCCAGTTTCTAAATTACCTCGCATTGGGAAGTATTAAACTTAAAATGGATGATCTTGACGAAGCCGAAAAATTCCTTTTAAGTGCCAAAGACCTGATAGATGAATCAATTGAACCAAGGGATGTCATTGGCTTGTACATGGGACTGGGAAATGTGTACTCCATGCAAACCAACCTGTACCGCGCTCAGGATGCTTTTTATACAGGTTTACAAATCGCCGAAGAAAATAACGACAGCCTTTACCTGCCCAGGTTTTATAATAACATTGCCATCATTTATGCTAATCTCGAAGATAATAGTAAGAGTCTTGAATATTATTCAAAAGCGCTCAAATTATTTGAGCATTTGAAAGACCCTTACTTTATTGGAAATACGTTAAATAATATCGGAAACATTTACGTTGAGTTGAAGAAAAATGATAGTGCATATTTTTACCTGAACAAAGCACTTAAAATTGAAAAAGATATTTCAAACTTTTATGGGCTCACCAAAACCTATTTAAATCTGGGCAGGCTGGCATTTTCGGAAGGAAGGACTATGGCCGCACTGGAATTGTTTGAAAAATCGGAAAGCGCAGCAGATAGTTTGGTTGATGATTTTTGGGGATCCCGTCCCTATATTTTCGCAGCGGTTTACCGACATAAGGGTGATGCCTTTTTCCAGCTTAACGATTTTAAAAAGGCGCTTTATTTTTATCATCAGACACTGTCCGGTGCATCAGTTTCATCAAATCTGGAATTGATAACCGAGGTGACACAAAAACTGGCCGATCTTTTTCATCAACAGGGAAATAAAGATAGCGCCTATTTTTATTATAAAAACTTCACTGTGCTTAATGATAGCTTATTAAAAGTAAAAAATTACCAAAAAATTACCGAGTTAACGCTCCAATATGAATTCGGCAAAGAACGGAAACAGCAAAAGCTCGAAAGTGAACTTATCGAAGCAAAACATTACCGTAAAGAACTCATTTATTTGCTGATCATCATCAGTGTCGGCGCAATCCTTTTAATTATTTTATTCCTTTTCATTTTACAGCATAGCCGTATGCGCAGGAAAAATCTGGAACAAAAAATGATGGTAGTTGAAAAACAAAATTTGACAAAGGAACTGGAATTTAAAAATAAAGAGCTTACAACCAATGTGATGTATTTGCTCAAAAAGAATGAATTCATTTCGGCTATATCAGATAAACTGAAAAACACACATCAAGGGCAAGAAAAGAATAATGAAACGGTAATAAATAATGTTATTTCGGAACTCGATAAGAGCATTACTCATGATACCTGGACGGAATTTGAGGTTCGTTTTCAGGAAGTGCATGTTGGCTTTTATAACAGCCTCAGCAGGCAATTTCCTGACCTTACCCCCAATGAACTCAGGCTTTGTGCTTTTCTCCGCCTTAACATGACATCAAAAGAAATTTCCGACATTACATTCCAGTCAGCCGAAAGCCTTAAAACGGCACGCTATCGTTTGCGAAAAAAACTTGGTTTAGAACGCGATGAGAACCTCATCGCTTACCTGACTAAACTATAATCCTCAAATCCCTGACTAACAGCGATTAACCCATTATGTCCACTTTTTGTTACCCTCAAATATCAGAGTGACGCCTTATTGTTACCTCAAAAATTAGCTTTTTGATTATTTGATGTTTTCCTTTGTGTTGAAATTAATTTTTTCATTTCACATCGGATTACCAAGTGCATTTTATGGAACCTGACGAAAATAAAACCGAAACCGGAATGGCTTCAAAAAAAATAGATGAGATCATCGAACGATCGAATACTCAGAGTCGTATCCTTAAAAAGGTTCTAACCGAATTAAACAACAGGTCAAAGTTGCTCGAAGCAGAAGAAGTGAAATTTTCCAAAAAGACCGAAAAATGAAGTCAAAAATTACATTTCATCATAAACAAATTTCTAAACAATTAAAATTGAATGCTATGCAAACAAATTTACTTAAACTAAGCTTAATCGCATTTTGCTTTACCATTTTCATCAGCTCAATGGCACAACAAAATGTAAATTTAAGAGAAAGTGACAACCCTCAAACCACGATCACCAAAAATAATGCTCCTAAGGGGTGGCATAAGTCAATCGATGAGGTGGTATTTTACGAAGATTTTTCTGCGGGATTAGATGCCTGGACGGTGCAGGGTGAAGGTCTGGAAAATTGGGGAATAGCGCAAACCAACAAGGCGGGAGGAACTGTACCTGAAGCGGAGATGAATTGGAACCCGGCATTTGTGGGAATATCAAGATTGGTTTCCCCTGTTATTAATACCAGTGGATATACCGAGTTGAGTTTATCATTTTCACATTTTATCGATCCATATGTGGCTAATACCGGATTTTGGGTAGGCGTGGAGACAACAAGTGATGGTGGTGCAACCTGGAACCAGGTTTGGGAATTAAATTGGCTGGGCGGTGATAACTACAATGCATTTGAGGTATTGATACTAAATACACCGGATATAGGTTCAGCAAATTTCCAGTTCTGTTTTAAATTTGAGGATAACAGCTACCAGTTAGACGCATGGGATATTGATAATGTGACACTTGGTGAACAGGCTGCTTTAGATGTTACACCACTTTCCATTTCCGGATTTGAAAATCTCATCCATGAAGGAGATGTTGTAAA
>CANNKD010000270.1 GCA_947505205.1 Bacteroidota bacterium
ATTGCTTATGGGCCTGGCATACGGTTCGAGGAAAACCTACAAAATATGGAAGAAGAAAGAAGAACTCGAAGACTAAAATAAGTACTTAGAGTACTTAGAGTACTTAGAGTACTTAAAGTGCCTTGAGTACTTGGAGTTGAGAGTCAGTTATTTAATTTGCACATTAGCACATTAGCAAATTAACACATTAAAAAACCGGGGACTAAAGTTTCCGGTTTTTTTTTATTTTAGTTCTTTAGGAAAATTGTTACACAAATGAAATTAGTTTGCATTAATAATATAAACATACTTATATTTGCAATGTAAAGTCTAAATTTTTGATAAAATGATACTTAAGGGGGAAATTGAGTTAGCCATTGAAGCTCAGCGTGAACAATTAGTAACAAGAAGTGGAACCATTGCCCGTAGGTTTTTGGAGAAGTTTATGCCAACCGGAAATCATATTGAAGTTATTTCAGGGATTAGAAGATGCGGCAAAAGCACATTGATGAAACAAATCATTCATACCAACTATCAAAAAACGGTGTATTTCAATTTTGAAGATGCCAGGGTTCATGGTTTTGAGGTAGGCGATTTCCCTAAATTGGATGAAATTTTTGGCCGTGGATATGATGCATACTTTTTTGATGAAATTCAAAATGTTCCTTCGTGGGAGGTATTTATAAGGCAATTGCATGACCGGAATGATAAGATTTATATCACAGGATCAAATGCTACTTTGTTGAGCAAAGAACTTGGAACCCGACTAACCGGGCGACATCTGCGACATGAACTTTTTCCATTTTCATACAATGAATTCATCACCTACAAACAGCTTACCAGCGATATAAACTCATTCAGCCAATATCTTTTGAGTGGTGGCTTTCCTGAATTCCTGGATTCCCAAAATGCAGAAGTGTTACAGAATATACTTAAAGATATCGTTTTCAGGGATATTGCAATCAGGTATGCAATCAGAAATACAGGAAGTCTGATGGATATCACACTTTATCTGCTTTCTAACATTGGAAAGGAAATATCCTATAATAATCTCAGAAAAACCTTTAATCTGGGATCAGCAAATACGGTCTCTGATTATCTTTCGTGGCTTAGTGATGCTTACTTGCTGTTTTTTTTGCCACGATTTAGCTGGTCTAATAAAAGTATTGCTGTGAACCCCAGAAAAGTGTATGCGATTGACAATGGATTGGTGAATGCAAACTCCCTCAGCTTTAGTCACGATCGGGGCAGGATGCTCGAAAACATTGTTTTTATGCATCTTAGACGAAATTATGATAGTCTGTTCTATTTCCGTTCCAACAAGGAGTGCGATTTTGTGGTTTTCGAAAACAAAAAATGTAAATTTCTCATACAGGTTTGCGAGTCGCTTTCGACTGATAATCTTAACCGCGAATTGGAAGGTCTTCAGGAGGCCATGGCGTTTTTTCAGATGAAAGAAGGCTATATTTTAACCTTAGATCAATCGGACGAGCTGCGCCCAAAGGATAATGTAATTCATATTATACCTGTATATCAATATATTGAACTTTCCTTATAGTTAAAATATCGCTACGTTAACAAGTAGCACATTTTATTCCCTGCAGTCAAGAGAAAGTTCAAATTTTCAAATTATAAAGCTCGAATTGTCACTTTTCTAATCCAAAAATAAGTATATTTGCATTATCGTAATCCCTATTACGGTAATGCAAATTACTATAAAAAAATATTCATATGAAATTTTACGATAGAGAAAATGAGTTGGCTTTGCTTGCAGGTATTCAAAAAAAATCTTTACTCGCAGCACAAATGACTTTTGTTGTCGGTCGTCGGAGAATTGGCAAAACAAGTTTACTTATCAAATCATCTGAAAATGAGAGATGTGTTTACCTATTTGTAGCCCGAAAAAATGAAGCCTTGTTGTGTAATGAGTTTGTAGATGAAATAAAACAACAGCTTAAGGTTGAGGTTTTTGGCGATTTCAAAACTTTCAACACCTTGTTTGCCTATTTAATGGAACTTTCAAAAACGCTGCATTTCACCTTGATTATTGATGAGTTCCAGGAGTTTATATCCATAAATCCAAATATTTACAGCGATATGCAGCATAGTTGGGATAGTCGGAAATCGGAAAGTAAGATAAATCTTATCTTGTGTGGCTCGATTTACGCGCTGATGAAGAAAATTTTTGAAAACGCAAAAGAACCTCTGTTTGGAAGAGCTACCAACCGGATTCATCTAAAAGCTTTCAATATTACAACATTAAAAAAAATCCTGACTGACCACTATCCAACTTTTACAAAAGAGGATTTATTAACTTTTTACCTGACTACTGGTGGAGTTGCGAAATACGTTGAATTATTAACTGATTCAGGTTCATTTACTTATGATTCGATATTACATGAAATTTTCTCAGAGCACTCATTGTTTCTGGACGAAGGAAAAAATGTATTGATTGATGAATTTGGCAAAGAATACGCCAATTACTTTTCCATTCTTTCATTAATTGCAACATCCAAAACATCGAGGGTAGAAATAGAATCGGTTCTGGGAATGAATATAGGTGGCTTTTTGGATCGATTGGAGAATGACTTTGGGCTAATTACAAAAATCAGACCCATGTTTGCAAAACCCGGAAGCCGCTCAATTAAATATCAAATTCATGATAACTTCCTGAATTTCTGGTTTCGGTTTATTTATAAATATCGTGGTGCGATTGAAATTGGAAACCTCACTTATGTCACCGAAATAGTGAAACGAGATTATACGATGTATAGTGGTCGTATTTTGGAGAAATATTTCGTTGAAAAGATGATTTTAGAGGGCAATTATTCTCAAATTGGCAGCTGGTGGGAAAAATCAAATCAAAACGAGATAGATATTGTTGCTATAAACGAAAATGACAAAAAAATTGTTTTTGCAGAGGTAAAACGACAAGCTATGAATATAAATCAAGCTGTGTTGGTTGGAAAAGCCAATACTTTAGCTATGCAATTCAAAGATTATTCTATTGAATACCAATACCTTTCGATGGATGATATGTAGAAAGCACGAAGTCAGAAGCGCGAAGTGAATTACGAATTTCATTAGCCTATTAGCACACTTCCAACTTCACTAAGTGCGAGAGGTTGATGCCCTTCCCTGCCCGATGCAGTCGCTCCGCTTAGGGTGACAGGTTGAAAAGTTGAAAGGTTGACCCGTCTGCCGCAGGCGTTAGCCAGGCAGGTGGGTTGATGGGTTTGATTTTCAAATTTTCAAATTGTCTCATTTTCAAATTGAATAATTGTCACATTTTCAGAATATGCCTTACATAAGGCTCAATTCCCGTGAAGAAAAACTCAACCGCAATCACCATCACGATCAAACCCATCAGTTTCATCATCACTTTATTACCGGTTTTGCCAAT
>CANNKD010000271.1 GCA_947505205.1 Bacteroidota bacterium
CGAAGGGCTGTTGGAGCCGTGTAAAACTGATTTACCTTGTGTTTGTCCACTATTTCCCAAAATCTGCCTGCATCAGGAAAGGTGGGAATGCCTTCGAACATAAGCGTTGTGGCTCCCGTAAGTAACGGACCATAAACAAGATAGGAGTGGCCGGTGATCCAACCGATATCAGCCGAGCAGAAATAAACATCTCCATCTCCGTATTGAAACACATTGCGAAAAGTATAAGCTGTGTAAACCATATAACCGCCAATTGTATGCACCAAACCTTTTGGTTTTCCGGTTGATCCGCTTGTGTAAAGTATAAAAAGCGGGTCTTCAGCGTCCATTATTTCGGCTTCGACCTTGCCATCAACCTGTTGAATGAGGTCGTGCCACCAGAAATCACGACCTTCTTTCATCGTTATTTCCTCATTGGTTCGCTTCAATACGATGGCAGTTTTCACGCATTTGCAATGATCCATCGCTTCATCCGCAATTTGCTTGATCGGAATTGTTTTTGCTCCACGATATCCTCCATCACTGGTTACCAGTAATTTAGCTCCGGCATCTTGTAAACGCTCACTTAAAGATTGTGCTGAGAATCCAGCGAAAATGACTGAGTGCACCGCGCCAATTCTGGCACAGGCAAGCATCGTTATCACTAATTCTGGTACCATCGGCATATAGATTCCTATCCGGTCGCCTTTTTTGATTCCTTGCTTTTTGAGAACCAATGCAAATTGATTAACTTTATCAAAAAGCTCGAAATAGGTTAGGCTGATTACTTCTTCTTTTGGGTCGTTTGGTTCCCAGATGAGGGCTGCCTGATTGCCACGATGAAATAAATTCCGTTCAAAAATATTCTCGGTAATATTCAATTTGGCATTGATGAACCACTTCACATCGGCTTTAACAAAATCCCAGGTAAAGATCTCGTCCCATTTTTTTCGCCAGAAAAATGTATCAGCAATATTAGTCCAGAATCCAGTCGGATTAGTTATACTCTTTTGATATTCAAATATATAACCACTTAAGGTTGAAATTTTAGGAACCATAATACTCAGGATTAAGTGAAGAAATGAATCTTTTCAATGGCTAAAGTAATTAAAACATTCGAAATAATAAAAATTATCAAAACCTTATAGTCACACTTAACATACCGTTCAATCCTGCTTGCGGGAAATAACCATCCATTGTATAATGTTGATTATCATATATATATTGGTAAACCCAGGCGTTTGTTTCGTATTTTGTGTTAAATAAATTATTCAGCTGACCTGTAAGTGCCAGTTCTTTAAATATTTTTTGTTTGATTTTTATGTTTACAAGTAAACTTCCAATTATGTAAGGATCTAAACTACGATCAACATTTGAGGTGTTGTCAATAAATTGTCGGCTTACATAATTTGAGTTTAGTACAATATTCAGATTATCAAATACTTGATAGGAAAATTGTGCTCCAACTGTGGCCGACGGCGAAAATGAAATGTTTGTTGTCCCGAGATAGTTTTCAAACTGATAAGGCTGATTTTCGGGATCATCCCAATAGTTCCAGTTATCGATGTATTCGGTAAAATTTTTGATTTTATTCTCACTTAAAGTAAGGTTTCCTGAAATCAACATTTTTTTTGTCCATTTATAGGTAATGGCAGCTTCAAAGCCAAAACGATAACTGTCAGGCACATTCGTCATGATTGCAGCGCCGACTTCATTTATTTTTCCGGTTAGCACGAATTGGTTGGTATAATCCATATAAAATACATTTGAATTCAGGTTTAATTTACTGGTGTTCAGTTTATAACCAAGTTCAAAATCGATCAGTTCTTCATTAAATATTTCCTCATTTAAACTGGCATCCTCATATATTGTCCGACCTGGTTCCCTGAAAGTTCGTGCAACAGATGCGTAAACGCTCTGTAGACTATTTAGTGAAAACGATATTCCGGATTTTGGGTTAAAGAATGCATAATCATGCGATTGCGTCAAATCTGTCAGGTTATCATGGTTTCCGACAATAGCATAATTGATTAGCCGAATTTGCAAATCGGCAAACAAACTGACTTTTTGGTTCAGCTGATAAATGGTTTTTGCATAGGCATTGAAATCCGATTTGTCACCTTTGTTTTCGTACCATTTTGTGTCGTTCTTGCTTTCAGATGCGAACTGAGCCCATGAAATATTTCCGAAATGCTTGCCTATGTAGCGATTCCATCCAATCCCGATCGTGGTATTTATTTTTTTATGATGATGAAGCAAGGCTAAATTAAATCCGTAATAATCATTATCGAGCCATTTTTGTTGAACCAAATCCGTGCTGCTGATGGTTTCACCACCGATTACAACATCGCTTAATCCATATTCGGAGAAACTTTTGTCGTTTTCCCATTCTTCGTAATAACCTTTTCCTTTGGTCAAAAAGATAGCTCCTGAAAGAAGTAAATTTTCTTTAATTTGTTGAGCGATAAGTAATTGGTAATAATCCTGCTGATAATTATCGGTTTGGTTCGCGTAATAACCGCTTATATTTCCGTTTGCATTAGTCATTGCTCCGGCAGGATTGTAGGTTCGATTTGTTTTTAAACTGTCTTTGGGCACGCCATACCAAGATTGGTAGGTTTTTTCGAGGCCGCTGGTTGCGATTACTTTAATGATGGTGTATTTACCTGACCATGAACCTGATAAGTAATATGATTTCAGATCGGAGGAAGCTCTGTCGATGAATCCATCTGAATTTATTTTACTCAATCTGCCGTTTAGTGAAAATCCTTTTTCACTGATTCCAGTTCCAAAACTCAAGGTGTTTTTGAATGTTGCAAACGATCCAACGCCTGAATTCAGCTGAGCGAATGGAGTCGGTGATGGACTTTCTGTTTTAATATTGATACTTGCACCAAAAGCCGCCGATCCGTTGGTTGATGTTCCAACACCACGTTGAATCTGAATATTATCGACAGATGAAACCAAATCAGGCAAATCGACGAAATAAACGGCGTGTGATTCGGGATCGTTTACTGGTACACCATTGAGTGTCACGTTAATGCTTGTGAGATCGGTTCCGCGGATTCGAAGATTTGTGTAGCCTATTCCTCCTCCGGCATCGCTGCTCACAACCAGAGAAGGTGTTGATTGCAGTAAAAACGGCAAGTCAACACCTGTGTTTTTTGATTGCAGCTCGTTGTTGTTAATCGTTGAATATGTGATGGGTGCGTTGTCCGCAGCACGACTGGCGTTTACGATAACTTCATCGCTTAAAAATGCAATCTCCTGGAGATAAATGCAAATTTCTTCGTTTTTCGTCAGTTCGATGGATTGTGTTTTTGTTTCAAATCCCATGAAACTAACGATCAAATCATATTTTCCGGATTTCAGTCCGGTAAAAAGAAAAGC
>CANNKD010000272.1 GCA_947505205.1 Bacteroidota bacterium
ATGGATTCCCAAAATCGGGCAAAGGAATATATTCAATGCTCCATTCAGACGGCTTATCGAAAGGATTTAAAACTTTGGCAAGGGAAAATCCATTCAAAGAAAAATTAAACAGTTCATTGGGTGCGGCCCCTTCCTTACTTCCTATTTTTTCTAGTAAAACATACAAACAGCTGTTTGCCATGAATGCATCAGGAACCCAGTACCTGTATCGATCGGTAAAACTTTCGAAGATGGGCTCGGGTGAATTGCTGTACATATTTCGCCAGTAGTAATTTATTTTAATATCACCTTGTCCTGAACAATTTGATATGGCAACTGAATTTGAAACCATCGTATAACCTCCTGATTGCCTTGTTTGATCAGGTTTTCCAACAAATGAATCACTAAAAAGCCAAAGCACAAGCGAATCATTTAACCTGACTGAAACATCGCCATCACCACCAAACCAACCTTCCTGATGTGGAAATGATGGAAGGCAAGGTAAAGGTTCATCATTCACCTGAACATTCACTTCTGGTCTACTCTCAAAACCATTTTTCTTCTGTTTTGGTACTTGAACCATCGTTTCAAATGATTGTGTCATCCCAATTTCATCAATATTGCAAGAAATATACTCAACCAGTTTGTTGGTGGGCATCGTAAGTAGTAATCTCTTGTCAATCCATGCATAATCTTCAAATGATTTACTTTTCTGGCTTTGATTATAAAACCAATTATAGGATAGTTCGGCCATTTGCAGGGTGTCATTTCTTAAAACAATTTTAAATATTCTATGGCCGCTTATTAGTGCGTTTTTTACTTCTTCATCGTTTATTTTAGTCTTTAATATGGGCTTTAGATCCATAAATATATGGCTGCCAATGTTCACAAACACTGCCTCAAATGCCGATGAATCCTTACCGTCTGCATATTTCAGAATGTAAAAGTTATCTCCTTGTTTTTGAATCGCAATTTCCATATTGAAGTCAACCGGCTTCCATACTCCTTCAATCATTGGAAGTAAAACAGCCTTTTGTTCAGTAAAGAGAGGATGGAGCGACAGTACATTTTGTGAAGTCAGGTACTGTAGGTTCATCAATAATAAAAGAGTGATTGATAATCTTTTCATAATCGATTGTTTATACTTGCCGCTAATCCGCAACTACACCTTTGCATGGATGTTAACCACTGAACCTCCGGGGAAGAGTTGCATTTAAATTTATAGCTTTACTCTGAAACCCGGCCTGCTGATAGCTCTCTTAAATAGCTATGTACCTTTTTTACTGTCATTTAGCTGCCTGTTAGTCTTTAATTAATTCCCGAAATACTTTTGAATTAATACAAGCAAATCATGTTTGTTAATGGGCTTTGCGATATAATCGTTGCATCCCGATTCTATTGATTTTTCCCTGTCTCCCGATAATCCATAAGCTGTTTGTGCAATGATGACAACCTCTTTGTTAAATTTCCTTATTTGCTTCGTTGCTTCAATTCCATCCATTTTCGGCATCCGAATATCCATCAATATGAGGTCTATGTCAGGATTATCGCGGCAAGCTTCAAGTGCTTCAAGCCCGGTTCTTGCTTTTAATATTTCTTTACCAAATGATTTGATAGTTAGATCAATCAACATTTCTGATACTTCATCATCTTCGGCAATGAGAATTTTTAGCTTTCTGATATGATCGATTTTTACTGAAGGCTCAAGATGCTGATCTATTGCCTTTATAACCGGTTCAGCATTGTAAGGCAAGGTAAAATAAAAGCAAGATCCAACGCCTTCCTGACTTTCGACCCAGATTTTGCCTCCAAGCATTTCGACATACGATTTAGTGATAGCCAAACCCAGCCCGGCTCCCTGCAGTGCCTTTGAGTCTTCAATATCAGCCTGAATAAATCGTTCAAATATGGCTTCCTGCCTGTCTTTTGGAATCCCAATACCTGTGTCTTTGACGTAAAATTTTATCTGGGGTGCAAGGTCTTCCACCCCATAGACAAATTTATACCCTAATTCTATAGAACCTGCGGGTGTGTATTTAACAGCATTTTTTACCAGGTTGGTCAGAATGGCATACAACTTTTCGCGGTCGGTATGAATGATGGCTTCCTTTGCCGGTAAAGAATTTTTGAAAGAAAGATGCATTCCTTTATCCTCAATTTCTGGCTTGAAGAAGGTATATATGTATTCTGTTTGCTCGTTGATATTCGTTTCCTTAAGGTTAAGTGTCATCAGTCCGGCTTCAATTTTTGAAATATCAACAATATCGTTGATGATATTAAGCATACGTTCACCACTTTTCTCGATGATGCGGATGTACTTTTGTTGCTCCTTGCCTGTTAAGTTTGGTTCTTTCAATAGTGAGGCAAAACCCAGGATGCCGTTCATCGGGGTACGTATTTCATGCGACATATTGGCGAGAAATGCTGATTTAAGGCGGTCGCTTTCATGGGCGTGTTTTTCGGAGATGATTAATTCGTTCTCTTTCTGCTTATTCTCTGTGATGTCATTGATTACTCCAACAAGAAATTTATTGCCATCAGTATCGATGTATAAGGTTTTGTGGGTAACGATTGTCCTTGTTTTTCCTGATAAATCGGTAAATATTTCCTCATTAATATTTTCCTTACCTGTTTTAAATACTTCCTGGTCTTTTGCAATGAATCCCTTCAGTTGTTCTTCCTTGAGAAACTCATGTCCGTTAGTGCCGATAATTTTTTCAGCCGGAAGGTTTAAAAGTGAACATAACGCATTGTTTACCAGACAAAATATATGTTGATCGTCTTTAACGAAGATAGGCGAAGCCACCGAGTTAATAATCCTGTCAAGATAATCCTTCGATGCCTGTAAATCTTCTTTTGCCTGCTTACGTATTAACAATGTTCCGATATTTAAACAAATACCTTCAAAAAAGCTGATCAACTCTTTTGTAAAAGCATTTGTTTCCTTTTCATTTAATTGCAGAAGTCCAACTATTTTTTCATTTTCCCGGATTGGTATAAGTGCTACAGAACCAAAACCAAGATGAATACATTTATTCCGGGGATTTGTTCTTGGGTCTTCTTCAACAGGGATTTCTAACAAGAGATATGAGTTATTTGTCCAGAAGCTGCCAAATTCATTTAATACCGGACTTTTTTCCCCTGAAATAACCAAACCACAGGTACATTCCAACTTAATTTTTCCCTCTTTATCCCTGCATATTCCACCGGCACTATCTTTAACTATCAAAGTATTTTCTGTAATAAGAAAGTCTTTGGTAAATCCATTTTCGTCAAGATAGGGATAATCTTCACCCTCTTTCATGCGAATTCCTACAGCAGAAAAATGAGTAAATTGCTTAATCAATGTTATAACTCTACCAATGATATCTTTCAGACTAGTATTG
>CANNKD010000273.1 GCA_947505205.1 Bacteroidota bacterium
CGCTTGATATTTTCTATACCCGCGAAAACCTCGAACGCGAATTAATCGTGAATACGTATTGGCAAAGTTCAACTATTTTGGCTCTAAAGCGCGTCAGTCGCTGGTTTCCCGTGATTGAACCTATTCTGAAAAAAAATGGCGTGCCCGACGATTTTAAGTATTTGTGCCTGATAGAAAGCAATCTCACACAAGTAAAATCTCCTGCCGGTGCCGCAGGATTCTGGCAAATAATGGCACCTACGGCCAAAGAACTGGGTCTGGAAATGAATGAAGACATCGATCAACGTTACGATGTTGAACTTTCTACAGAAGCTGCCTGCAAACTCATCTTAACACTAAATAAAAAATACCATAACTGGTCATTAACCGCTGCCGCATATAATGCCGGCCAAAAGCGAATATCAGAATTGATTACTGCTCAACAAGTTAATTCTTACTTCGATTTATTAATGCCCGAAGAAACAGAACGATATCTATTTCGTATCATGGCCATGAAACTGATCGTTGAAGATCCAATGAAATATAGTTTTAAAATTGAAAAAGATGAATTATACACGCCGCTTGCCTTTAACGAATTAATTGTGACAACGGGGATCACCAATTTAACCACTTTCGCTAAGGAGCATGGAATTACATATAAACTGCTCAAGCATTTTAACCCTTGGTTACGTACCGAAAAACTTAAAAACACCACCGGCAAAAAATATAAGATTAAGATTCCGACTGCTCCATTTGATAACACATTTGGTCAGATTTAAGATATAATCAGTTGCATTTCAAGGTAATATAAAATTAAATGAAGATTAGCATGGAAGAGAATATTGCCGAAGATAAGTTTCTGGAAATCTATGGTGCCCGTGTACATAACCTGAAGAATATCGATTTAAAAATACCACGTAATCAATTTGTTGTGATAACAGGGTTGAGTGGCAGCGGTAAATCTTCACTGGCTTTTGACACTATTTATGCTGAAGGACAACGCCGGTATATGGAATCGTTTTCGGCTTATGCACGTCAGTTTATCGGCAATATGGAACGACCGGATGTGGATAAAATAACCGGTTTAAGTCCTGTTATTTCCATTGAACAGAAATCCGTTAACCGAAATCCACGCTCAACGGTTGGTACCATCACCGAAATTTATGATTTTTTGCGTTTGCTCTATGCCCGGATTGCTATCGCATATTCCTATACCTCCGGTCTAAAAATGGTGCGATATTCTGAAGATCAGATCACTAACCTAATTTTAGAACAGTTTCAGGGAAAGCAGATTTTCATTCTTGCACCCATCGTTCGCGGAAGAAAGGGGCATTATCGCGAACTTTTCGAACAGATTCGACAAGCCGGGTTTTTAAAAGTACGTGTTGATGGTAAAATATCAGAAATCACTTTTGGAATGCAGCTCGACCGTTACAAAGTACATGATATTGAAATAGTTATCGATCGTTTATTGGTTCGCGATGAAGATAAAAACCGGATCTCACAGACCATCCAAACAGCCATGAAACATGGCAAAGGCTTGTTGCAGGTACTCAATGTTGACAATGATGTTTTACGCTATTTCAGCAAGATGCTCATGTGTCCTGAAACCGGATTATCGTATGACGAACCTGAGCCAAACTCCTTTTCTTTTAATTCGCCTTATGGTGCTTGCCACAAATGCAATGGATTGGGTGAGATTTCGGAAATTGACTTGAATAAAATCATGCCCGATCGAAGTCTGAATATTAAAAAAGGAGGTTTTTCTCCCATCGGTGAATACAAAAACAACTGGATATTCAGTCAGCTTGAAGCCATCGGACACAAATACGACTTCGATTTATCGACCCCGATAAACGAAATTTCCGACGAGGCTATAGACGTAATCCTCTATGGATCAACGGAAACTATTGAAATAAAAAAGGAATATTTAGGTATTACATCTTCCTATGCACTTAACTTTGAAGGCATAATCAATTTTATAAATAATCAGAATAACGAATCTGCATCACCAAGCATCAAACGCTGGGCTTCAGGATTCATGAACCATATTTCCTGTCCGGTTTGTGAAGGAACGCGCCTAAAAAAAGATTCGCGTTACTTTCTTATTCATGAAAAAAATATTGCCGAATTAGCGAATATGGATGTCAGTCAGCTTTCGGAATGGATTGCAGAGTTACCAGCGTTTCTGAACGAAAAGCAATTACTCATTGGAAAAGAAATCCTCCGTGAGATTGAAAAACGAATTAGTTTCCTGCTCGATGTGGGTATTGACTACCTGAATTTAAACCGTCCGGCAAACAGTTTATCAGGTGGCGAATCGCAACGTATTAGGCTGGCAACACAAATCGGCTCACAGCTTACCAGCGTTTTGTATATTTTGGATGAACCAAGTATTGGTCTGCATCAACGTGATAATCATCGACTTATCGAATCGCTGAAGCATTTGCGCGATATTGGAAATTCAGTCATAGTGGTTGAGCACGATAAAGATACGATTCTTGCTGCGGATCATGTTGTGGATATTGGTCCGGGAGCAGGCGTGCATGGCGGCTGGGTTGTAGCGCAAGGAAAAGCCAGTGAAATGATTGATTGTCATAGTATTACATGTGAATACCTCAGCGGTAAAAGAAAAATTGAAATACCTTCCAAACGAAGAGAAGGCCATAATAAAAATATTGTTCTGACTGGTGCCACAGGGCATAATTTGAAAAATATCACACTTAGTCTTCCACTAGGTAAAATGATTTGTGTAACTGGTGTTTCAGGTTCTGGAAAATCGAGTTTGATCAACGAAACATTGTATCCAATTTTAAGCGCCTACTTTTACAATTCTCTCAAAATCCCTCTCCCCTATTCAAAAATTGAAGGATTGGAACTTATTGACAAGGTGATTGAGATCGACCAATCACCTATCGGACGCACACCACGTTCAAATCCAGCTACTTATACCAAGATTTTTGATGACATCCGCAAATTGTATGGCGAATTACCCGAATCGAAAATCAGAGGTTACCAGCCCGGAAGATTTTCGTTCAACGTGAAAGGTGGTCGCTGTGAAACCTGCGGTGGTGCAGGTGTCCGCATTATTGAAATGAACTTTTTACCTGATGTTTCGGTCATATGCGAAGAATGTCAGGGTAAACGTTATAACCGCGAAACGCTTGAAGTTCGTTACCGCGGAAAATCAATTAATGATATCTTAAACTTAACCATTGAACAAGCCGTTGAGTTTTTCGAAAACATACCTTCTATCGTTCACAAAATCAAAACATTAAAGGACGTTGGTTTGGGCTATCTGAGCCTTGGTCAAGCATCAACAACGATTTCAGGCGGTGAG
>CANNKD010000274.1 GCA_947505205.1 Bacteroidota bacterium
GATGCCGGAATATTATGCTATATCGGAAGCGAGACACCTTATTAAGTTTCAGAACAATGACTTTCCAATTACTGAATTTTCTGTTTTTTTGGTGTTTTTTTACAGTCATGTCAACCAATTTATAACGAAGGATCTGAAAGAAAAAGCTGACTTTTATCGAATGAGGTTTGGCTCGTTTTGATGGAAAAAACTCACCGTATTTCCATCTGAAATTTTACAAAGCACCATGGATTATCAATTTTTATATTTCAAAACAAGAAACGATTAAAAACTAGACCTGATGACTAAAAGTAAGATTTTTAACATTAAAAACCATTCATTACAGAAATGTTTTGCGTATAATCAAAGGGTATTTCGACCACTACAACAGGCAAAATGGTGATAAAATGAAATGGGGAATCATCGACTAATTCAATGAGAATATAATTGAAATTGGCAAATATGTGGTTGTGACAATTCCTTCAGGTTTTTCTTATGAACAATAAGATTGACTCATATAAGACCGATAGAATTACCATTCGTACTTATTTCATACTATTTCATACAATAAGTACAGTATATCTTTCAATAAATGAGGTATATGCCGATTAGATTTTTAACTTTGGTTGGTGTTGAAAAAATAAACAATTATTGTTTTATTCGACTAATATTAATTTGCATCAATTAATCGCTAACTTTACGCATTAACTAATTTAATCGAATGGTTAAAAATTTAATCAGAGCAATCATCATTGATGACGAGCAAGATGGAAGGTATGTATTGCAGGATTTATTGTCCCGAATTCCGGAGGTAAAACTAATCGCAATTGCCAATGATGCTGATTCCGGTTTTGATGCAGTAGTGAATATGCAGCCTGACGTTGTGTTTTTTGATATATGTATGCCCAATAAATTGAGCCTTTCTCTTGTTGAAAAATTCATGGAGAATGGCCATAAAACCACTTTCGTTTTTGTTACTGCCTATGATAAATTTGGTATTGAAGCAATCAAGCTTTCCGCCTTTGATTATCTCCTCAAACCAGTAGATCCGGATGAGCTTTCTTACCTTATCCAGCACTTTAAAACCGAACATCAAGAAAAAGGTGTAACCGATAAAATTCCTTTGTTGATGACACAGCTAAATCATTCGGGAAGAATTCGGCTTAACACACGTTCTGGGTTTTGTATCGTTGATCCATCAGAAATTATTTATATTCAGGCTGATGGCAATTATTCAAAGATTATTTTTTCGATAGGAAGAACCGAAATGATTACGCAGCAGATTGGCTCATTAGCTGGATTTATGCCAAATGGAAATTTTTTCCGAATTTCACGTTCCAACCTCATTAATTTGACTTTCCTCACAAAAGTCGATCGTAAAAGTCGTAAATGTGAGTTGGTTTGCAAAGGCGAAACGTATGAATTGCAAATTTCCAGGAACCTGATCCACGATTTTGACCTGATGTTCCGGTAAACGCAATTTACCTTTAACCGTTTCATTTATGCCTTTCGTTCTGAAAACTAAATGCTTAATACAATAAGTGTGAAAGTATATTGACTTGTTGAATTTTTCGCAATTAGATCATTAATTTCGGTCACTCGTATCTCCGAAACTGATTTGTAAATCAGGTGATAATGTCAAAATATAGAGTGTAAAGTTTAGAAAGCTTGCTTCGTCAACTCATATTATATCATGTTCAATCTAAATCAATCTAATCCGTAAAATTATCACAGCTGCCCAAATTAAAAACACGATCGTGCATAGGAATTTCAATCAAAAAACAACAATGAGTGATTTTGCAATCATTTCCTCCAGTTTCACCAGATCGGCAGCGAATTTACGAATACCCTCGGCGAGTTTTTCTGTTGCCATGGGATCTTCATTCATCAGCCAACGGAAGGTTTTTTCGTCAATCGAAATTTTTTCAAGCGGCATTGAAGCGGCTTTCGAAGCATCCAGTTTTAATGATAACGGATTTTCTGTTTTCTCAAGTTCGGCAAGAAGTGAAGGTGCAATGGTGAGCAAATCGCAACCGGCCAATTCAATAATTTCACCTGTATTACGGAAACTGGCGCCCATTACTTCGGTTTTGTAACCAAATTTCTTGTAGTAATTGTAAATCTCAGTTACCGAAACAACACCCGGATCTTCCATAGGATCAATGTAATCCACTTTGCGGCTGGCTTTATGCCAATCCAATATTCTGCCGACAAACGGTGAAATCAGTGTTATTCCGGATTCGGCGCAGGCAATGGCTTGTGCTTTACTGAAAAGCAAAGTGAGATTGGTGTGAATACCTTCTTTCTCAATCACTTCGGCGGCTTTAATCCCTTCCCAGGTGGAAGCCACTTTTATCAGGATTCGTTTACGATCGATGCCGGCATCTTCATACATGGCAATCAAATAACGTGCTTTGGCTATGGTCGCTTCGGTGTCGAACGAAAGACGTGCATCAACTTCCGTTGAAACCCGTCCGGGAACAATTTTTAGAATTTCCAGCCCAAAATTCACCGACAAACGATCTAAACACAAAGAAAGCTTTTTGTTTTTGTCATCTGTTAATTTCGACGCAAACTGAATCGCTTCCTCCACCAAATGCTTGTACTTCGGATCTTGTGCTGAAGCGAAGATCAAACTCGGATTGGTAGTGGCATCAATGGGTTTGTATTGATTTATCGATTCGAAATCGCCGGTGTCAGCTACAACGCGTGTGAATTTTTTTAATTGCTCTAATGTATTCATGATCAATGTGTTTGAATTTTATTGTAAAAGTAGCCTAAAAATAACTAAGCCTAAAAATGAACTGTGTTGAGTGGGAAGTATTCGTTATTGAACAAGTTGCCGATGAGATTGAGTGAAATTCATCAACCCAAAAAATGAATCATTGAAACGAACCAATCAATATTCAAACCAATCGTTTTGCTGCGGAAACAAATCCCTCAATGTCATCGTTTGTAGTATCAAAAGAACACATCAGCCTGACTTCATGTTTTTGTTCGTTCCAGATATGAAAAAAATATTCAGCTTGCAGTTTTTCGATTATTTCGGGAGGCAAAATTGCAAAAACGCCATTTGCTTCCACTTTACGACTTAATGAAATACCGGAAATTTCGTTCAGTTTCACGCCCAAAAGCTGTGCCATACGATTGGCATTCATTGCATTATGCTTCCAAACTTCATTTTCGAGATAGGCGATAAACTGTGCGATGATAAAACGCATTTTACTTGCCAATTGCATTCCCTGTTTGCGGTTATATTCGAATCCTTCAGATAGTTTTTTATCCAGAAAAACCACGGCTTCGCCAAACATCAACCCGTTTTTGGTTCCGCCAAAAGA
>CANNKD010000275.1 GCA_947505205.1 Bacteroidota bacterium
AAAAATAGGAAGTAAGGAAGGGGCCGCACCCAATGAACTGTTTAATTTTTCTTTGAATGGATTTTCCCTTGCCAAAGTTTTAAATCCTTTCGATAAGCCGTCTGAATGGAGCATTGAATATATTCCTTTGCCCGATTTTGGGAATCCATTCATGGGATTAAGATCACATGCTGTTAAAGATGATTATGTCTATTTTTTTGTGAGCAGAAATGATCGGGCGCAACTTTTGGTACGAAAAAAATTGAATGCCATCGACAATACAGGGATTCCATTTGAATACTTTTCACTTGACAAAATCTGGAAAACAGGAATAAACCCACAGGATATGGATACGGTTTATTCAGGCTTTCGAGGCACTACAGTTACTTATCATTCCGAATTGAAAAAATGGATTATGCTTTCAGATATTTGGTTCATGGACAATACAATTAAGATGAGAACTGCCGCAGAATTAACCGGCCCCTGGACTGATGAAAAAGTGATTTATCAAATACCCGAAACAACGCCCGGAACAGAAGATTTCGATTCTACAAACTTTTGCTATTCACCACGTGATTGTTCAGCCAACTTCGTTACGAAAAAAAATGAACTACTTATCACCTACGATATCAATAATATGGATTTTTCAAAGCTGACAAATGGTATAAAAAAATACACTCCTAAAGTAATCACAGTCAATATTAAGAAAAGCATTGCCAGCCGCTAATGCGTATTTATAATACCGGAGCGGATGACGCAGATACAGAATTCTTTTTACTTTTAGCCAGATTTTTAACGGTAGATAAATGTGCAGGGGTTCACTCCCCGGCATTTTCAACCGAGGGAATGTTGGTGGCAAGCTTAAAACATCACCATTAATCACCATAATAGTATGATAATGAATGCAATTGTATATACAAAATATGGACCACCGGATGTTGCCAAATTAATGGAGGTTTCTAAACCTGTCCCAAAAGACGACGAAGTATTGGTTAAAGTTTACGCAACAACAGTAAACCGAACTGATTCTGGTTTCCGTAGTGCCGAATATTTTATTTCACGATTCTGGAGCGGACTTTTACGACCCAAATGTCAAATATTAGGTTGTGAATTTGCCGGCGTTATAGAAGAAATCGGGAAGGCTGTAACAACATTTAAGAATGGGGACAAAGTTTTTGGTTACAATGACAAATCCTTTGGAGGACATGGGGAGTATTTAACAATTGCTGAAACGGATGCCCTTATAACCATGCCTGATGACTTAGGCTTTGATATAGCTGCAGCACTTACAGAAGGAGCGCACTATGCCCTTGTTGATATAAGAGCAGCAAAGGTTGAAAAAGGGCAAAATGTCCTGGTATATGGAGCAACAGGTGCCATTGGTTCTGCAGCTGTACAATTATTAAAACATTTTGGGGCAAATGTAACGGCAGTTTGTAATTCAAAAAATGTAGAACTGGTAAAATCGCTTGGTGCAGATATTGTAATTGATTATCAAACACAGGATTTCACAAAGACAGATGATAAATTTGAATTCATTTTTGACGCAGTCGGAAAAAGTTCATTTAGACAATGCAAGCCTTTATTAACAGCAAAAGGAATTTATATTTCAACCGAATTAGGAAAAAATGGAGAGAATATACTTTATGCAGCTATCACACCATTTTTGGGTGGTAAAAAACTTTTGTTTCCAATTCCATCCATTACAAAAAAAGACGTCATATTTTTGAAAGAGCTAGTTCAAAAAGGTGAATACAAACCTGTAATTGACAGACAATATAAGTTAGACCAGATTGTAGAGGCTTATGAATACATTGAATCAGGACAAAAAACCGGTAATGTGCTAATAAAAATAGTAGAATGATAATAACACCGGGTATTCATAGCGGTTTTGCAGCGTCTGTTAAGCATTGCCGAACAAAACAAACAGAAGGATCTTTCGAAAGAAATTGATGACCAGTTTCAGAAGTTTGTAAGTTTGATAGGATATACGAATTAAAAATTTGCTAATTTGAAAATGTGGCAATTTGAAAATTCGGTAATTCGGCAAAGCGCAGAACTTTGCGAGTTCTTTGCGGTCATTGTTAAGTTTTATGGCTTCCTGATACCAAAAAGCCAGGGTAACAAAGCCGGATCGGCAAAAACATTGTCCCAGACACCATGATTTCCTTCAGGATAGAGGGTTAGTTTGGCATCGCCACCGGCATCGTTGATGGCATTCACCATCCGAATCGTATATTCCGGAAGTACCACATCGTCCTTGGCTCCATGAAAAGCCCAGATTTTCACTTTTTTAGCATAGTTTTCGATGGCTTTTGGATCACCTCCACCGCAAATTGGAAAAGCTGCAGCAAAAACATCCGGTCGGCGATAAAGTAATTCATAGGTTGCCATGCCGCCCATCGAAATACCGCCAAGGTATATGCTTTTTTTATCAACGAATTGTTTTTGAGTAAATTGATCAATAAAGCCAAGCAATAATTTCATCGAGGATGTTGGTTTGCCAAATGGATCGAACCTAAAAAAGCGGCTTGAATCGGAAGGGTCCGGAAAATATCCGGCAGCCCAATAACTTTTACTTGAACATTGCGGAAACACAACCACTGCCGGAAAATTGGCTCGTGTTCCGTTTGAAGCAAAAAACTCGCCACCATGAACCAATTGCAGATTATTGTCGTTTCCTCTTTCTCCCGAACCATGTAAAACAAGGATCAGTGGATAAGGTTTTGATGCAACAAAACCATCCGGATAGAGGATTCTATAGGGTAAAGTATCTGTTCCCTGAATGAATAATTCCGCTTTAAAAGCGCTTGTTTGTGCTTGTAACTTAGGTATAAAGAATCCCAACATTATTAGTAGTAAAACTTTGAATTTCATTATTTTAACGAGTTTTTTTGTTTATTTCAATTCGAACTCTGCCGTTTTTAAATCTCTCGAATTGCCACCGACAAAAACCTCAAATTTGCCTTTTTCCCAACCAAAACGCATATCTTGGTTGTAAAACGACAAATCTTTTGGATGCAAATAAAACACAACTTCTTTCGATTCATTTGGTTGCAAAGCAATTTTACTAAATCCTTTCAATTCTTTCACAGGCCTGGTAACTGTGGCTGCAACATCATGAATATAGAGCTGAACCACTTCTTCCCCGCTGAATTTTCCGGTATTTTTTACTGTAACCGAGACCTTAAGTGAGTCATTTTCAGTGATTTCTTTTTTATCCAGACTGATTTCACTGTATTCAAACGTGGTATAACTTAACCCATACCCAAAAACATACAAAGGTTCATTGGGCGAATCGAGGTATTTAGAAGTGTATTTATTGTTGGCGTCAAA
>CANNKD010000276.1 GCA_947505205.1 Bacteroidota bacterium
CTATTACAATTGGTCCATATTGCCTGCCAATTATAGTTTCGTTTACGGCACAAACGCAAATTCTGTTTCTCCTAAATTGGTATTTAATCATGCGGGTATTTACAGTATAACCTTAAAGGCTTTATATGATTTAGATACGCTAACACTAAGTAAAACGGGATATATTGTTGTATTAGGAACTGGTTTGCAAACACCTGCTATCAACAGCACCTTGACTATTTATCCAAACCCAACACATCAGTCTATAACCGTATCATGGAACGAGTTACTCCAGGGCGGCCAATGCGAAGTGTATAATGCTTGCGGAAATTTAATGAGCACCTATACATTGAACACCACTAACACCGACATACTTTTACCAGAAGCAAGTGGCATTTACTTACTAAAAATAGTCACTTCAGAGGGTAAAACCATGCTGAGTAAAGTGGTAAAGGAATAATAGAGTTAATACCTGTATGTGCTAGGTTAGAGATGGACTCATTTAAATTGTCCATTTGCAAAAATACATTTTTTATACATTCAATAGAATTGGCTTTTTTAAGCACTTCTTTAAATTGGTTAATACCTACTGGTTAATTTTAACCATATCGCATTCTTCCTTTAGCATTCGTATTCAAGACATTAAAATTAGATCGCAATTGCTTTTTGTAACCGGCAAATAAATATGTCTTAAAATCGGCAAATAGAAATGCTTCATAAACTGCAAATAAGAATGCTGTAAAATCGGCAAATAAGAATGTATGATTCATCCCTAAAACAAGGTTTTGACCCTAGGGTCAAAACCTTGTTTTAGGGGAGTTAAATTAAAAGTCTATATCGGTTGGAAATTATAACCCAACTGGTATGACAAAAAAAGATTTAAACAACTGGATCATGTACTACGAAATTCAACGCTTATCAATAATGGGGTTCAGTGCCTCAAAAATTGCCCGCTATCTTGTGATGGATAGCAGAACTGTGATTAAACATCTCAGGATGTCGACTCAGGAATATGAGTTATATCTCACAAATTCTGAGGAAAGATCCAAAATTTTATCCCCTCATGAAAACTTTGTTAAGGATAAATTGACGGTATACCCAGACGCTACCACAGCCCAAATACATGATTGGTTAAAGGAGTTTCACAAAGACATCCCCAAAGTGAGTGTTCGCTCGGTTTACAATTTTGTGATGTTTGTTCGGCAAAAATATAACATACCTGTTGTTCAGCAAACAAGAGAATATTTTCCAGTACAGGAGCTGGCATATGGAGAGCAGGCCCAAGTTGACTTTGGCGTGTACATTATGCGTATTGCAGGTACCAATAAACGAAAGAAGGTTTATTTTTTTGCCATGGTGCTTTCACGAAGCCGGATGAAATTCGCTTGGTTTTCAGAGAATCCTTTTACCGGCGAACTCGTATGTATGGCGCATGAAAACGCTTTTGCCTTTTTTTGCGGGATTGCCAGAATCTTAGTTTATGATCAGGATCGAACCATAATGGTGAAGGAAAATCTTGGGGATTATATTCTCACCGAAACCTTTAAACAATATGCCAGAACCCGAAATTTAATCCTTCATTTTTGCAGAAAGGCCGATCCTGAAAGCAAGGGTAAAATAGAAAATGTAATACAATATGTAAAGAAAAATTTCCTTCATAACCGCCCTTTTCACGATATAGAAACACTTAACAACGAAGCTATTGCATGGCTTGCCAGAACGGCAAATTTCCTTCCTCATAACTTTACAAAAAAGTCGCCTGATAGTGAGTTTATGATCGAAAAAACCTTCCTCAATCCATACATCCCGTTAACAATTGAAAACAAAGACATTAAAATGTATCACGTTAGAAAAACCAATACCATCGCTTATAAAAGCAACTTCTACACGTTGCCTATGGGCACTTACCAAGGCCAGGGAACACAGGTTAAAGTTAAGGAAACAGAAGGCAGTATAGAGATCAGCAGCTCACAGGATGAAATTATCTGTACCCACAAGCTCAGCCTTTTAACGGGTCAAACTATAGTCAATAATCATCACAAAAGAGATACCTCTAAAAGCATTGAAGAATTGAAACAGCAGATAGCCTTGTGGTTTACAAATAAAGATCTGCTTATGCAGTACCTAAATGAGATCCATAAAATCTATCCACGCTACACCAGAGACCAGTTACAAGCCATCATCAAGGCATTATCATTACCCGAAGTTAATCTGGAATTAGCCGACAAGGTACTTGATTTTAGCGTGAAGAATGAGCTGTATAATGGTTCTGAATTTACACAAGTGTTAATGGTTTTTATTAGTCAGGCAATGCCTGCAAAAAGAGAAGCAAGGATTATTCTTTTGGATGCAAAAAATCTGGAAAAAGCCAATCAAACCCCACAAAAAAGCAATATCGAAGATTACGAAAAAATTATGAACCCAATAAACCAAATATGATTATGACTAAAACAGACTTAATTAAAAAGCAATGTAAGCAATTGCATTTATCCGCTCTATCCGCTAATCTTGACGAGGTAGTAGCCAATGCTGAAACTGGCCAGGTAAGCTACTTAGAACTCATTAAAATGCTTATGGATAAAGAAATTAGTCACCGCAAAAGCAAAGATCTGGAGAGGAGAACAAAAAAAGCCCGGTTGCCGTTGGCATACAATCTCGACCTGTATGATTTTGCCTTCCCAAATGGCCTAGATAAGAAACAACTGAACCAGTTGCGTGAGCTTAAATGGCTCGAACAAAATTTTAATGTTATCCTGATGGGACCGTCTGGAACGGGCAAAACATATATCGCAGCAGGTCTCTGCTTTGATGCTGTGGATAAGGGCTTCAGGGCGTATTTTAAAACGATGGAGGAGCTTATCAAGGTTTTAAAAATGAAGGATATTGTTAGAACCGCCGCTGTGGAATACCAACGAATATTGAGATCGCATTTACTTGTTATTGATGATATTATGATGTTCCCGGTAACCCAGCAGGATGCTGTGTCTTTATTCAATCTTATCAATGAACTTCATGATAAAACATCCCTGATCATAACAACAAATAAATCACCAAAAGAATGGTCAGAAGTTTTAAAAGATGAGGTTTTAACAACTGCTCTTTTGGATCGGATTTTATTCAAATGTGAGATTATTAAACTCGATGGAAAAAGCTATCGAATGGAGAACCGAAAAACAATTTTTAATAATAAAAAATAAATTCATTTAATTTGATGAAATCATACATCCTTATTTGCCGATTATGCTACATCGCTAATTGCCGAAATTGGAACAGAATCACTTGCCGGTAACA
>CANNKD010000277.1 GCA_947505205.1 Bacteroidota bacterium
CTCCGAGTGTGGAATTTATAAAACCACACGAAAGGATTTGTGCGGTAGCGGGGGCTGTTTACTATATAACAAAATAAATATTTGACAGTATTTCGTTGTATATTCCTAATTTCGCGGCATTAATATTGTTCAACATGAATAAGATTGTTCAGGCATTGGTTTATTATTTTTCGCTTCCTTTCCTGTATTTTTTTTCCATACTTCCCTGGCCTGTCCTTCACGTTTTTACGAATTTCTTTTTCGTGATTCTCTATTACATATTGGGATACAGGCGTAAGATTGTCAGGGAAAATATCACCGCATCATTTCCCGAGAAATCGGCCAAAGAACTGAGAGACATCGAATATCGTTTTTACAGGTATTTTGTTGAATTGATCTTCGAGGTAATCAAACTTTTTACCATGAGTCAGGCTCAGAAGCTCGCAAGCTGTAAAATGGATGCTGAAACAGAACAACTTTTCAAGGATTTATACGCGAAAGGCAGAAGCGCGATACTGGTTATGGGACATTATGGCTGCTGGGAATATTGCCCTGCCGGATTGCCATTGCAGACAGATTATCAAACGTATGTGATCTATCATCCGCTCTCGAACCCGTATTTTGATCGTTTATTGTCGCGCTTGCGAACAAGCACATCATGTAAATTATACACCATGACCGGTACATTAAAAGGTATGTTGGCCAACAGGAACGAATTGAATGTTACAGCATTCCTGAGCGATCAATCGCCAAACCCGGCAGCTGCAATCTGGACAGAATTTCTGCATCAGGATACAGCTGTATTTAATGGCTCCGAAAAAATTGCCCAAAAACTGCAAATGGCAGTCATTTATGGTACTATGGAAAGGGTGAAAATGGGAAAATATATCTATCATACCACATTGATTTGTGAAGATGCCACCCAGACACAGGCGGGTGAAATCACCGAAAGTCATTTACGGATGTTGGAAAACGATATCCGCAACGCTCCCGAATACTGGCTCTGGACACATCGCCGTTGGAAACACAAACGCGAGAAAATCTAAAAATATTTTTCCGTCAGCCACTTGCGTGTTAATTTGATTTGGAATTTACCTCCACACCAATGTTAAAAATCAATATTGGTCTGTATTGCCTGTGTTTTCGATGTGAGTTCGTAGGCAACCAGATTGCCATAACCCGATCTTGTGTCCATATACACGCCGTTATCAAGATCGATAAAGTGGTATTGTCCAGAATCCATAACATGATTCATAAATTCCAGATCGACCGGAACATGGCCATGAATAATGGTTTTATTGCGAATTTTCTCAGGAATAACCTTGTAATCTTTTGCCCAGAGCATGGCAAATTTATCGGTAAGCGGATCGTCGAGTTTGAAGTTAAACCCGGCATGCACCAAAATATAATGCTCTAACTCAATGTGATAACGCAGTTTGCGCATCCAATCGATATACTTTTCCGGAAGATCAGAAACATATTTCACGCCAAAACTTGCCAAACATTGCTTGCCACCGTGCATTTCCCAAATGGTCTGAATTTTGTTCTTTCGTCTGAAACCAAGAAATGTTTTATGTACCTTATCTTCGTCATACGCCTTTATGCAATAGTCTTCGTGATTGCCCATCAAAGTTTTCACATCATATTCCTGTTCCTCCAAACTCATGATATAATCAATCACACCTTTGCTGTCCGGTCCGCGGTCAATATAATCGCCTAAAAAATACAATTCATCGTATTTATCCGGCTTAATTTGATTCTCCATCAAACTGATGAGCGTTTTCTTGCAACCGTGGATATCAGGGATGACCCATTGTTTTTTCATGATCTTTTGTTTGGTTGTTTTATGATTGAATTTGTTTTCAAACGAGTATTAACGAATAGGATTTATTTAGATTTCCCTTGTTTTGCAACGGCATCCATGAGTTTTTTAATCTCTTCCGGATCACCGATAAAATAGTCCTTCAGCAAATGCATTTGATCGTCAAATTCGAAAACATAAGGGATGCCTGTCGGAATGTTAAATTCAATAATTTCCTCACGACTCATATTTTTCAGATGCATAACAAGAGCCCTGAGGCTATTACCGTGAGCCGCCACAAGTATTTCTGAATGTTCTTGTAATGAAGGTTTTATATCGCTTTCCCAATAAGGAATCATGCGGTCGATCACGTCTTTTAGCGATTCGGTAAGCGGTAGATTTTTGGGATCAACATCGGCAAAGCGAGGATCGAGGAGTGGGCTGCGTGGGTCATTTTCCTTTAATGCAACTGGTGGAATATCGAAGCTTCTGCGCCACAAAAGAACTTGTTCGTCGCCATATTTTTCAGCGGTTTCAATTTTGTTTAATCCCTGCAGTTCGCCATAATGCTTTTCGTTCAGTCGCCAGCTTTTCTTTTCAGGAATATACATCTGATCCATTTCCTCGAGCAATAACCACAGGGTTTTAATGGCTCTGGTGAGGTATGAAGTAAAAGCGATTTCAAATTTGAAACCTTCGGCTTTCATCAGTTTTCCAGCCTTACGTGCTTCTTCAACACCCTGTTCCGAAAGTTGTACATCAGTCCATCCGGTAAAACGATTTTCACTATTCCAGGTGCTTTGTCCATGGCGGATTAATACAAGTTTTTTCATTTTTTGAATATTTTCTACAAAATTAGCATAAATTGCCCAAATAATTCTACCCAATATGTAATTTTGAATTGTGAAATCTGCTACCGTACCTATATTTCTCAGATTACTATTTCCGTCGTTGTGCTGGAATATGCCCGCTGGTCAAAAGAAAATATACCTCACTTTCGATGATGGTCCTCATCCTGAAATCACTCCAAAAGTTCTTCAGATATTATCTGATTATCAGGTGAAAGCAACCTTTTTCTGCGTCGGACAAAACGTTGAAAAATACCCTGAAACCTATCAAAATATCCTCTCATCAGGGCATCTTACAGGCAACCATACTTTCAATCATTCGAAGGGTTGGAAAGTTTCATTGAACGATTATCTGGATAATACTGCCAAAGCGGCAAAACTTATTCGTTCCGATTATTTTCGTCCGCCTCACGGAAGAATAACTTTCCGGCAGATTTGTGCTTTAAAAAAGCAATATAAAATAGTAATGTGGACAGTGCTCAGTTATGATTTTGATAAGGAAACATTGCCCGAAGTATGTTTAAGTTATGTGCTTAAACATGCAAAAGATGGTTCAATAATCGTTTTTCATGACAGTGAAAAAGCGAAGAAAAATATGCTTTTTGCTTTGCCA
>CANNKD010000278.1 GCA_947505205.1 Bacteroidota bacterium
AACGAAGCAGGTCGTAAAACTTGTTGCAGTATCAGAAAAAGAACGATAATAATCGCAAATGCAATGACCAGGCGTTTTATCTGTTGTGGCATAATAAGAAAATTTATGTTTATGATCATAAAGATAATATTCTGTTTTTTAGTGGCAATGCTAATGGAATTGATATATCTCACTTATTGAGCAAGATTCATTAATTGGATGCAAATAGGAAGGGTTTTGGCCTGGAATTATATCTGAAATTTGATATAATAAATTGGATAGATTGGCTGCAGAAAGCTTGGTAATAGTGGGTTTAGCGTAGAGTGGCCTAACAAATAGATAAGTTTTATTTAGAATCGATATTTATTACTATTGTTATTTTTATAACAATTTGAGATTCAAATTATTGCACAAATAGATCAACGATTTATGGAATTAATGCGGATGAAGCATCCAAAGATGTGCCGAAATATTTGATTTTTGTTGAAAAAAAAACAGCCAAAAGATTTCTCTATTGGCTGTCTTAAATTTTAATTTCAGGACGGGCTAATAAAGCTCAGCGTGACATTCGGCACAGAGTTTTGTTTTCCATTTTCCTTTTATATCCACAGGATGCTCGAATTCAAGGAATTCTTTGTCATTTGCATACCGTAAAGAATCTGGAGTTCCTTGAGATTTAATATCATGGCAGAGGTTGCAATCACGCGATATCACTTCCTTTTCCTCGTTTTTAAAGGAGTCATTGTGACAACGATAGCAGCCATTGTTTTCAATATGACCAAGATAATTAGGATAGTGATTCGATCTTACTTTCATAAACGGAAATACATTTTTCGAGAAACTATCTTTGATAGCAGCAATTGCTTGATCAATTTTGGCTTTGTCAGTAGGAGTTTCGAGTAATTCGGGATACATCATTTCATAGTAACCCATAATTCCTTGCTCAATTGCCCTGAAAGCACTGTCTTTATCAGGAAATTCGTTTTTTAGAATATCCATGGCAGCGATTTTAATGTCTGGCAAATCATTTGGTATTTCACCCGCCGTAAATGCATCATCAAAAAAGTGTTGCGGCGATTTATAATTGTGCGATGGTCTGTTATGACAATCTAAACAATCCATTGTGCGGAACTCCAAATTTGCAACCTGAGCCTCATCAACAGGATTTTTCTCATCCTGATAGACTTTCACTTTGCCCGTTTTCAGGTTGGTGTATTTAACGTAAACGATGGTATCGCGTTTAAAGCTGGTAGAGGCATATTCAATTTTTACGTCTTTATTAATGTGCCAGTGAATACCATTCTCTAATCCCATTCCACGAAAACTGGGTCCGGTTTTCATGACCATTGTAATGTCCCATTCCGAATTTTGTTCGTCAGCAATATAATGCTTGTGAGAGATGTATTTCCGGTCATAGAATTTCTCTGGCCAATGACACTTTTCACAGGTTTCTCTTGCAGGCCGTAAGTTTTCCAATGGTGTTGGGATTGGTTGAGGATATGCCTTTGCAATAACAGAGTAAACCTGGTATAAACCAGACATCTTCGATTTTATATACCAGCCTGCTCCTGCGCCAACATGACACTCAACACAGCCAACTCTTTCATGCGCCGAGCCTTCATGAGCGGTGTATTCCGGTTCCATAACATTGTGACATAAAAGTCCGCAAAATTCATCCGATTCGGTATAATGGAAGGCTTGGTAGCTACCCATTGCTGAAATTACTGTAAATACTGCTAACCCACTTAATGTGATAAAGAAAATGGATCTTTGTTTTGGGTCGTTGAAGTTTACAATAGGAAATTTAACATTATCAGGATCCTGTTCGCGTTTTTTCTTTCTGATTCGCAGAAAATTACCAAGAAACATCAGTATTAGGCCAGAGACCATGATTACCGGCAAAATGATGAAGGTAAATAACCCGGCATAATTGTCGCCTATTCCAAAAACAGTAGAAATAAGTAATAGAATCAATATAAGGAATAAAGATAATGCTGCAACTGTACCTCCAATAAATGTTGGCCAGCTGTAATAATGTTTAGGCAGTTTCATAGGGCTATTTTTAGTTAGAATAATTTTATTCGTGATATCCTGTTATAATTCCTTTAAAATTTGAAATAATGGGCTTTCCAGTTGTGCTTATATAAACATGAATGATCAAAAACACTGAAATTAAAAATCCGGAAGAAGCGTGTGTCAAGGCTGTTAACTGAATGGTACTGAAACCAAAAAAGTGTGGTATGATAAACTCTGGAAAAAGCAAGGCCAAGCCGGAAATAATCAAAGCCGGAACAATCAGAAACATATACAAAACATATGTAACTTTTTGCAATGGATTGAATTTGCGGTCTTTAGAGATTGGAAATGGAGTGCTTTCACCTTTAAACATCCCAAAAGCATAATAATGGGCTTGTTTTATTAAGCGATTGCCAAGTCCTTTCATCTCAATATAGTAGAATTTGATATTTCCGGTCACAAAATTGGAAATCAAAAAATACAGAAAATTAATCGACACGATAATGCCGGCAGCATTGTGAATAGCAACGGATATATCGAATTTAAACATCTCGAAATTTACATCGCTGTATTGCAGACTGATGCCTGTTACAATTAATGTGAGAATTGATAGAGCGTTGATAGCATGCCAAACTCTCAGCCAAACCGGGTATAAATATAGTCTCTCTGACATGGTTTATTTCTTTAAAATTCTTAAGATAATATGAATGAGTATGCCTCCCAGGGTAAGGCCGAATATAATGAAACTCAATATGTTGATATATTCATTGCGGTTTGCACCGATGATATATGCTTCATTCAGGATAACTGAATTAACAAATCCACGCTCTTTGCGAGCCACTATATTCTGGTATTTGTACAATGAACCCATTAGGATGGTGTTTGATGAATGGCATTCAACACAATTACGGCGGGCTTCCTTTTTTGGAAGGATTTGATGGTGAACCCAAAGTGTATCTTTGTCAGAAGTATGGCACTCAATGCATCTTACAGCTGAAAAATGAAGTTCAAAATTTGGTAACCAATCATGAATGTTTTCTAATGCAGGTTTGATAGAATCAGAGATACGCTGAAAATTGTAACTATTGTTGTGGCAGCGTTTACAGGTATTATTGTGATAAGTCACAATATCAGCAATGGAATAGTCGCTGTGAGTCATGGGGCGGTAGGAGTGTGGATCATGACACATCCAGCAGGTGAAATCTTCGCTGTGGCGGGTTGCGTGCACGCTTTGGTTAAATTC
>CANNKD010000279.1 GCA_947505205.1 Bacteroidota bacterium
GCAACCACAGGAAATGCCAAAGGAAAGGAAAGGCGAATCATCACCTCGCTTTATCTGGATTCCTTGGTAATGGAGCAACACAATCATCATCTACAGGCAAAGTACAAAAAAATTGCCGAAAACGAAGTCAGATATGAATTAATAAATTGTGAAGATGCTGAATACGTGTTTGTTGCTTATGGATCAAGCTCACGAATAGCACAAAAAGCAGTTCAGATGGCTCGCAAAAAAGGAATCAAAGTTGGCTTATTACGATTAATTACCCTGTTCCCATTTCCAACAGTACAGTTACAGGAATTATGTAAAAAAGGAGTCAAAGGTTTTCTTGCAGTTGAAATGAGTGCAGGTCAAATGGTTGAAGATGTGCAACTTGCTGTAAACGGTTGCGCAAAAGTAGCTCATTATGGCCGTTTGGGTGGTGTTGTTCACACACCTGAAGAAGTTGAGAATGCATTAGAAAAAATAATAATTGGAGGATAGGCCATGGCAGAAATAACACTTGAAGATTTTATTAAACCCGAAAATCTAGTTTATAAAAAAACACGATTAATGACTGATAAAGAACTCAGTTATTGCCCCGGTTGTGGCCATGGAACGGCTCATCGCATTACGATGGAAGTTCTCGAAGAGCTTGGATTAGAGCAGGATACGATTGGAATTGCTCCAGTTGGCTGTTCTGTTCTTGCCTATGAATTTATGAATATTGATATGATTCAAGCTTCTCATGGACGTGCTCCGGCAGTTGCCACAGGAATAAAACGGGTATGGCCTAACAAAATCGTCTTCACCTACCAAGGTGATGGTGATTTGGCAGCCATTGGAACCGCAGAAACGATTCATGCCTGTAATCGAGGCGAAAAAATTGTCATCATCTTCATCAATAACGGAATTTATGGTATGACTGGCGGTCAAATGGCTCCAACCACATTGCCCGGTATGAAATCATCCACTTCTCCTTATGGAAGAGATGTCGAAACAATGGGTAATCCATTGAAAATGACTGAATTAGTCGCTCAATTACCTGGAACTTATATGGTTACCCGTCAGGCTGTTCATACGCCTGCTGCTGTAAGAAAAGCAAAAAAAGCAATTCGCAAAGCCTTTGAAAATCAACGTGATAACAAACCAGGCGTTTCTTTCGTTGAAATCGTTTCGAATTGTAATTCTGGTTGGAAAATGACTCCAAACGATTCAAATAATTGGATGGTGGATAATATGTTTCCATATTATCCAATGGGTGATATCAAGGTTGATGGTGTATTGGTTAAATAATTTTCAAAAAAATAGAAAAACGATGACTGAAGAAATTATTATAGCCGGATTTGGCGGACAAGGTGTACTTTCAATGGGTAAAATTCTGGCATACAGTGGAATTATGCATGATCAGGAAGTTAGTTGGATGCCGTCTTATGGGCCCGAAATGCGTGGTGGCACAGCAAATGTTACTGTCATACTGAGCGATGAACGTATCAGCTCCCCCATTCTAAATAAGTTCGATACTGCGATTATCCTTAACCAACAATCGATGGATAAGTTTGAAAAAACTGTTCGTTCGGGTGGTATTTTGCTCTACGATCCGAATGGGATTACTCATCACCCAACACGTACAGATATTAATATTTATCAGATTGAAGGTGCACGCGTGTCGTCAGATATGGGAAATACCAAGATTTTCAATATGGTAATTCTCGGTGCCTATATGAAAGTGAAACCATTTGTACAATTGGAATACGTTATTAAAGGTCTTAAAAAATCACTTCCGGAAAGATATCACAAACTGATTCCGCTGAATGAAGATGCTATCAATATGGGAATGAAACATATAAAACCCTTTCATTTAGTAAGTTAATAGACAAATTCTAAACTTCTAAAAAGCTCCTTCAAAAGGGGCTTTTTTATTTTTACATTATGAATATTCAGTTGAAGAATTTTATGGACGAACAGTTTGAGAGGCTTCACTCAACTGCATTTATCGAAAACGATCCCATTTCCATACCGCATTCATTCATTCAGAAAGAAGATATTGAAATAAGTGGTTTTTTAACTTCAATACTAAGTTGGGGACAACGTAAATCAATTCTCACCAAATCGAGGGAGTTGATGCTACGTATGAATAATAGCCCGTTTGAATATATCATGAATTCCAACGAATCCGATTTGAAGCAATTAAATGGATTTGTCTATCGGACTTTTAATGAAACGGATTGTATTACGATGATCAACTCATTAAAAATGATATACTTACACCATGGCGGACTTGAAACCGTTTTCACAAAAGGGTTTTCTGAAAATGGTGCGTATGGAGGAATAACTGCTTTGCATCATCTACTATTTAGCTATCCACATTTAATTAGAACCCGCAAACACATTGCAAATCCTGAAACAGGATCTGCTGCTAAACGATTGAATATGTTTCTCCGCTGGATGGTTCGAAAAAACGAAATGGGAATTGATTTTGGAATTTGGAACAACATCAAACAAGCTGATCTGGTTTGTCCATTAGACATTCATTCAGGTCGAACTGCCAGAAAATTAGGAATACTAAAACGTCCGTCAAATGACTGGAAGGCTGCAATCGAACTTACCAATAATCTCAAAACATTGGATGCCCAAGATCCTACAAAATATGATTTTGTATTGTTTGGCCTTGGAATCGAAGGATTTTCGAATGATTAATCAGTAATCAAATCCTCTTCTTCCGGCATTTCGCAATCGCAATTTATGCTCTTGTTATACATCTGCATGGCTTTCAAACTCATCCCCATACTCGAAAATCCTCCATCATGAAAAAGATTCTGCATGGTTACTTTTCGTGTAAGATCTGAAAATAATGTGATACAATATTGGGCACATTCTTCTGCAGTAGCATTGCCAAGTGGTGACATTCGTTCTGTAAAATCCATCAGTCCATCAATACCTTTTACACCACTGCCGGCTGTGGTTCTGGTTGGAGATTGAGAAATGGTATTCACACGTATTTTCTTTTCTCGACCATAAATATAACCAAAACTACGTGCGATTGATTCGAGCAACGCTTTCGCATCAGCCATATCATTGTACCCATACAAAGTGCGTTGCGCTGCCACATATGAAAGACCAACAACAGAGCCCCATTCATTAATTGCATCCAATTTGTTTGCCACCTGAAGCATTTTATGAAAACTAACCGCTGATATATCAAGCGTTTTATTCAAATATTCATAGTTTAAATCGTTGTAA
>CANNKD010000280.1 GCA_947505205.1 Bacteroidota bacterium
AAAAATCTTTCAAATATCTAAGATCAATCATTTTAGTACGGTTTTCGTTGCAACATTATGGTAAATTTGCCGCTGACAATACCTATTACGTTAAATGAAAATATCCAAATTCATCATATTATTACTGTTAAGTTCTCAAACACTTTTTTCGCAAAAGGTTGATTCATTGCTATTTGCAAATGCAAATCTCGATATTAATCATATTAAGGCACGTATAATTGCAAACGGAAACCTTTTCGCTCTTAAAAATTTTGGAGGAAGTTATACACCTGGTTATGAATATCCGATTGGAAGTGAAAAACACACCTTTTTCAATTCATCACTTTGGATAGGTGGATTTAATGCTAATGAAGATCTGAAATTAGCCGGTGAGATTTACAATTTCATTGGCCACGATTATTGGACAGGTCCTCTGTCGGTTAAAAACGGTTCTGTCTCGTGTTCCGACTCTGTAACAAATCATTGGAATAAGGTTTGGAAAATAAGCAAGGGTCAAATCAATTATCACAATCAACATTATAAAGATATTGGCTATCAACCTTTGAACGATATCGCTACCTGGCCAGCCCACGGAGATACTGACAACGATCAGGCTTCGATGCTTGCACCATTTGTTGATGTTAACAACGATCAGATTTACAATCCATTCGACGGAGATTATCCGTTGATAAAAGGAGATCAAAGTATATTTTTCATTTTCAACGATGTAAGAAATCACACTGAAAGCAGTGGATTTCAACTAGGAATTGAGATACACGGAATGGCTTATGCGTTTAACAGAACCGGAAACGATGCACTGAACAATACAATATTCGTCAATTATAAGATATTTAACAGATCTAGATTCGATTATCACAACGCCTTTGTGGGGGTCTTTGCTGATATTGATATTGGTAATTATCTGGATGATTATTTTGCTACAGACGTTCAAAAAGGAGCAGTCTATATTTACAATGGTGATTTGTTTGACGAAGGTGATTATGGCTATGGCAACAATCCGCCGGCGCAGGCTATGGCAATTTTAGCCGGATCTTATATGGATGCAAATGATATTGACGATCCTTCTGATTCCTGTAATGAAGCAATCAACGGCATCGGCTTTGGCGACGAAATCATCGACAATGAGAGATTTGGAATGACAGCCTCACGACAATTTTATAACGTTGATAACATATACGGAAAACCACTGATTGCCGAAGAATATTATAATGTATTGAATAGCAAATACCTCGATGGTTCAGAACGCAAAATTCAATGTACCGACTCTTCGGGATATGTTAATTTCAAATTTGATTTTCCGGCAGGTTCCGATTCTTGTTCCTGGGGTGTTAACGGAGAATCTTGTCCAAAATACCAGAACTGGTGCGAAGAAACAGGAAACGGAGGCAATCCCAATTCTCCGGGCGACCGCAGTGGACTTGCCATATCAGGTCCGTTCACTTTTAAGGCCAACTCTCTTCAAATCATAGATTTAGCATACGTTTCGGCTTACGATTCTTTAGGTCTGGGTTCAGTTGCATTAATAAAAACATACTTATCACAAATTATCAATGACTTTAAATTAAATCCAAATGAATTTGGAGACTATCATGTTGGTATCGACGAGCAATATAACGAGCTGGAAGCTCTTTATATTTATCCAAACCCGGCGACATATCTGATAAAATTCTCCATGACTTTCAATGAACAATCGAGTTACGAAATATTTGACTTGTATGGTAGAAAAATAATGAAAGGGGATTTAACATCCAATTCGCTTGACATTTCCGGACTAAAAAATGGATTTTATAATTTGATGATCCTGTCAGGTCACAACAGACAAATTGTTAAGTTTATTAAACAATAAGGTCAATAATTGAGTTATCAGACATGATTTCATTTACGATAAGTAAAGACCGGAATAATATTTCGACAATATCAAAGTCATCATTATCAGAAATTAATGTCGTTAAAGCCGGAAACATCAGGTAAGTGCTTGCTTCTTTTTAAATTTGGATTTAATCGAAAACCAAAATAATTGTCGATACACTAATTTATCACATTGATAATCAAAGTAATATAAATTACTTTCTGAATCAAACGTTATTAAGTTAATTATTTTTAATAAAAAGATTGCACAGTTTCAACATATTATATACTTTTGCAGTCCAAAAAAAGAAATAGAAGGATATGTATTTAACCGCTGAAAAGAAGACTGAGATATTCTCAGAGTTTGGTAAACAAGCTACTGACACAGGGTCAGCAGAAGGACAAATTGCCTTGTTTACCTTTAGAATCAAGCATCTTACCGAGCACCTTAAAATCAACAAAAAAGACCTTGCTACCATGCGCTCGCTGGTACGGTTGGTTGGTAAAAGAAGGAAACTTCTTGATTATTTAAAAGAAAGAGACATTGAGAAATACCGCGAACTGATTAAGAAACTCGGTATCAGGAAATAATTTTTACCTGCTAAAAGGCTTAAAAAGGCAATTTAATTGATTGCCTTTTTTTGCATTTATCCAGGTGCTTGTTTTATACTTTTATTTATAATCATTTTATGAGTCCACAAGGAATTATTCAAACAATTAATCTTGCTGATGGCAGGACTATTACAATCGAAACGGGTCGTTTAGCAAAACAAGCTGACGGAGCTGTTGTGGTTAAGATGGGTAAAACCATGTTATTGGCCGCAGTTGTTTCAGCACAAGAAGCAAAAGAAGATGTTGACTTCATGCCGCTTTCGGTTGATTACAAAGAAAAATATGCAGCCAGTGGTAAATTTCCTGGTGGTTTCTTCAAACGTGAAGCAAGAGCTTCCGATTATGAAGTATTAATTGCTCGCTTGGTCGATCGTGCACTTCGTCCGTTATTTCCTGATGATTTTCATGCTGAAACACAGGTTAATATCAATTTAATTTCAAGCGAACCTGATGTTGCACCCGATGTCTTGGCTGCTTTAGCCGCCTCTGCTGCCCTTGCAGTTTCTGATATTCCATTCAATGGACCTATCTCAGAAGCCAGAGTAGCCTATATAAATGGTGAATTTGTTGTAAATCCAAGTATTTCAGCATTAAAAGAAGCCACTTTAGATTTAATGGTTGCTGCCACTATCGATAATATTATGATGGTTGAGGGCGAATCGAAAGAAGTTTCAGAAGCACTCATGCTTGAAGCTCTTAAAATTGCGCATGACGTAATTAAATTACAATGTCAGGCACAAATCGA
>CANNKD010000281.1 GCA_947505205.1 Bacteroidota bacterium
AGAATGAATTTAAACAAATCTCCAGCAGTTAATCCTGCCCCCTTATTCACCAGATAAACACCAAACCAGATAACGCCAATGATGGTGCTGAACAGACTGAAAACAATCAGGGAAATAAATAAAGCGCGCTGTTTTGCACCTTTCAGTGCTACATTGATCACTTCATTAGTCGAACTTTGATAGCGATCCGATTCGAAATCTTCGTTCGTAAATGCCTTCACATTAACAATACCTTGTAAAGTTTCTTCAACGATCACATTTGTTCTGGCAACCTGATCCTGAGCCGAATGTGAAATTTTTCGAATGTTTTTTCCGAAAATTCTTGCTCCAATGGCAACAATAGGAACAAAAGCCAACATGAAAAGTGTAAGCTGAATTGAAACATAGGACAGAAGCGTTATACCTCCAACGATTGTGATTACTTGACGCACAAACTGTGCCATTGTAAAAGTGAAAGTTTCCTGTAAGACCGAAATATCCGCCGAAATACGACTATTTAACTCCCCTACCCTTCGTGTCGAAAAAAAACTTAACGGTAAGCGAATCAAATGATTATAGGTCGCCTGACGCAAAGCGGCAAGCATAAATTCAGTTACAACTGCAAATAAATATATCCGCAAATAGGAAAAAACCGCATTTGCAGCGAAGACAGCGAGCAATACCAATCCTAACTGATTGATTTTCTGTAAACTGGCTTCCGGATGAGCCGAATCGAGAAGATTTCCAAGCAACATCGGAAATGCCAATGTAATTAAACTTGAAAAAGTTAGTGCCAACATGCCTCCAATGAAAGCGTTTCGTTTAGGAAGCATAAACCGCAATAATGAAAAAAGGCGCTTTAATCCATCAAAATCGACTTTCTTTTTTGGTTGTGAAATAGTTTCACTCATATTTATATAATTGTATTACAGGCTAATAGCCTATATAATAATAGATGTTTGTTTGCCAATTCTTCGTATTTTTTTCAATCGCAGGATCAGTAACATATTCTTCCCAGACTGGTTTATCTGAATATGGAAGATCAAAATCATCAAAATACAAGGCAATATCGTTGTGTGCGTCTCCTAATTTATCATAAGAGCCATACAAGGTGGCTTTGACTACAGCACCGCCGGGACGGTTGAAAAACTCAACACGTCCATTCGATTTTGCTTCATCAAACACAGGAAAACCGATCGCCATTTTTATATAAGTTGTTGTATCCCAATTATAATACATCGTAAAAGCTGGTCCTGATGGCTTCACTTTTGAGCGTTTCATAAATACAAATAACTCATCATAAGCACGTTCTACCACTTCATGCATATTGGAAATTTTCGCCGAATCATAGATTACAACTGTACGCTGACTTATAATTGTAAGAGGTTCAATGACAACAGATTCTCTATTTGATTCTGAAACCTCTTTCAATTTATTCAATCCTTTTTCCTGATTTGGCTGCATGATACTTCCCAGAAACACACCAAAATACCTTCCGAAAGGATAAGTTAAATTAAATAATTTGACTGTCCAGATCACTTCAACGCCGTTTTCAGTTTCTCTAAAATTCCATTCATCAAGGGCCATACCACTCGAACCCATATCTAACTGACTCTGAATGAATGAATAAGGTTTGCATTGAAGAATTACCATGCTTCCATCGCCCATATCTTTGCTTTTCCATGCATGCCTTGCACCCTTTCCGGTCTCCGGACCAGAATAAATAGATTTCATGGTTGAATCACCCAACTCAAAAGGACTCCAATTTCGCCAGTTCTTTAAGCTATTGACTTGTCTGAAAACGGTTTGAGGTTTGGCTTTTATTACTATTGATTGACTTACCTGAGCATTTTTTGGTAGGATAATCGGTAATAGAATCAATATTACCAAAAAAACGAGAAGGATTGTTCCGAAAAATTTTAAAACGCGCATGATAATTATTTTATAAGTTTTTGTGATTAAATATGTTAAGCTAAAATAAATTGGATTTTCAATACGAAAATGCAATTTTAAGTTTATTCATTGCAGTTTCAACTACATTTCGAGGACTTGCAATATTTAACCGCATACATCCTTCACCTCCCGGTCCAAAATCGGTTCCCGGATTGAGACCAAGCCCGGCTTCGTTGATCATTTTCGCCTTCAATGCCTCATCTGTTAAACAAAATGCTTCGAAATCAAGCCAAATCATATAGGTCGCCTCGGTTTTAAAAACTCTTATTTTCGGGAGATTCTTTGCTATAAAACTTTCGACATATTCGATATTAGATTGCAGATAATCAATTAATTGTAATCTCCAATCGTTTCCTTTTTCGTAAGCAGCATTGGAAGTAATAACACCAAAAAGATTGCCCATTCCAATATGTAAATCCTCGATATATTGTTGAAACATTAATCGTAGTTCAGGATTTGTAATAATGATTGACGAAGTTGAAAGTCCGGCCAGATTGAAAGTTTTACTCGGCGCGTGGGCTGTAATTGTAATATCAGATATTTCAGGGGACAAATCAGCAAAAACCTGATGTTGAAAACCGGGTAAAACCAGGTCAGCATGAATTTCATCAGATACAACCAACACATTGTTTTTTAAACAGATATCAGCAATTTTTAGCAACTCACTTTTCGTCCATGCCCTGCCAACCGGATTGTGAGGATTACTTAAAATCAACATTTCAGCATCTTTGGCCTGATGTTCAAGTAATTCAAAATCAATCATATATCCAGTGTCTGTTTTTAAAAGTTGGTTATAAACCAAGATTCTGTCGTGACTTTTCACCGCACCAAAAAAAGGAAAATATACCGGTGGCTGAATGATAATTTTATCTTTCGGATTGGTGTAAATCTTGACGATAAAGTTTAATGCCGGAACCACTCCAGGACTAAATAGGATCGATTCCATGGCGACTTTCCATTGATGATTATTCCATAACCAATTGATTATGTGTTGATAATAATCAGAATTACGAAATGTATAACCATATATTGGATGATTGGCGCGTCCAATGACAGCTTCACGGATAAAATCCGGCGTTTCGAAATCCATATCAGCTACCCACATCGGGATAACATCAGGATTACCAAAAATCTTTTCACGTAAATCAAATTTCACACATGAAGTTTCCTCTCGATTTATATGTTTGTCAAAGTTATATTTCATTGATACACAATCTTTTA
>CANNKD010000282.1 GCA_947505205.1 Bacteroidota bacterium
GTATGTCATACCGATCTCAGTTTCTGGCATTATGGCGTTAAAACGAAGAAAGAACTTCCACTTACGCTCGGCCATGAAATCAGCGGGACAGTTGTGGATGGGCCAGCTGAATGGGTCGGTAAAAACGTGATTATTCCGGCTGTGCTGCCTTGTGGTGAATGCGAATTGTGCAAAAAAGGACGCAGCAATATGTGTCAGAAACAGCTCATGCCCGGAAATGATTTTCATGGCGGTTTCGCATCGCATATCAAGGTTCCGTCTCGGTTTTTGTGCTCAGTTCCAGATCAGCTTTTGACAAAATATCCGCTCGAGAAACTTTCTGTTATTGCTGATGCTATTTCGACACCTTATCAGGTTATTAAGAAATCAGAACTGGAAGCCGGAGATCTTGCCATTGTGATTGGCGTTGGTGGCGTTGGCGTTTATGCGGCTTTGATTGCACGAATTTTCGGTGCAAAAGTTCTTGCCCTTGACATTGATGACGAAAAATTACAAACTGCCAAAAATAATGGCGTTGATAAAACGATGAATGTGAAAGGTTTGGATATTAAAGCCATTAAAGAACAGGTTCGTGAAATTGCCAAAGAACTTGGCGTTTCGCGCTATGGCTGGAAAATTTTTGAGATGTCGGGTACCAAACAAGGTCAGGAACTGGGATTCAATCTGATTACATTCACCTCAACACTTTCCATTGTTGGATTTACGCTCGACAAAACAGAAGTTCGTTTGAGTAATTTGATGGCTTTTGATGCAAAACTCATCGGAACCTGGGGTTGTAAACCCGAACTTTATCCCGAAGTTGTCGATCTGATAGCAACTGGTAAACTTGAGATTGAAGATTTCATCGAAACTTTCCCGTTGTCGAAAATAAATGAGGTATTCCGCAATACCCTGAACCATGCTTACCGGAAGCGGTCCATACTTGTTCCCGATTTTGATTAATCCTGTAAATCAATAAATTAAAATAGTAGAATTATGTTAACAAGTCACAATCTCACAGAAATTAATTACAAGGAAATTCTGTTTGAAAAACGTCCATGCAAGGATTGGCATGGCAATCCGGTTGAAGGATTATTCAACGCATGGATTATTCTGAACAATCCGCAGCAGTACAATTCTTACACTACCGATGCTGTTAAAGAAGTTATACTGGCCATGCGTCAGGCTTCCAACGACCGCAGCGTTGTGGCCGTTGTGTTCACGGGTGTGGGCGATAAAGCCTTCTGCACCGGTGGAAACACGAAGGAATATGCCGAATATTATGCCGGAAACCCGCAGGAATACAAGCAATATATGCGTTTGTTCAACGATATGGTTTCTTCCATTCTGATGAATGACAAACCTGTCGTTTGCCGTGTGAACGGAATGCGTATAGGCGGAGGTCAGGAAATTGGGATGGCCTGCGATTTTTCCATCGCACAGGATTTTGCTCGCTTTGGACAAGCCGGACCGAAGCATGGAAGCGCACCCGACGGCGGCTCAACTGATTTTCTGCCACTTTTCGTAGGTATCGAAAACGCCATGTTTTCTTGCACGGTATGTGATCCATGGTCGGCCCACGAGGCAGTTCGGTGGGGATTAATAACAGAAGTGGTACCAGCACTCAAAGTAAATGGCGAGTTCGTTCCAAATCCGCTTGTTTATACAGATCAATGGATAAACAGCAAAGGCCAAATCATTTATGGAAAAATGAAAACCGGTGAAGATCTTGCCAAAGGAAAGGAAACGATGAAAGCTGGCGAAATGGATCTTTCGATGTTGGATCAGGCTGTTGAACGCCTTTGCACCAAACTCATGTACCTGATGCCGAATTGTTTAAGTAAAACAATAAATTCGCTCCGAAAACATAAACTTGAACATTGGGACAAAAACAAAGAAAGTAATCGTGACTGGCTGGCACTGAATATGATGACCGAAGGCAAAGCCGGATTCCGTGCATTTAACGATGGCCCGAAAGACAATCGTGAAGCTGATTTTATCAAACTCAGACAAATGCTTGCCGAAGGTCACGAATGGAACGACGAATTGATCCGGGCGATTTCGCCACAATTCAAATAAATATCATAATATCAAGTGTTTATGCAAAAGATTAAAGTTGAATATATCTATGAGGATTCGGTTGTCAGCGTGATTCTCGATGACGGCAAAGCCAATATCCTGGATGCCATTATGATGGGCGAAATCACCGATTTACTAATTTCATTGAAAGATAAAAAGGATATTAAGCTGATCATTTTCGAAGGTGCCAACAATAACTTTTCTTACGGAGCCAGTGTTGTCGAACACACCAAAGACAAAGCGGCCGCCATGTTGGAGGGTTTTCATAAAATGTTTTATTGCCTCATCGATCTTCATATTCCAACGATGGCAAAGCTTTCGGGACAGTGTCTGGGAGGCGGTTTTGAACTTCCGTTAGCCTGCAACTTTATTTTTGCCGACAAAACCGCAAAAATCGGTCAACCTGAAGTGATTCTTGGTGTTTTTGCGCCTCCGGCATCGGTGATGCTGCCATTGAAAGTTGGATCAGCCAAGGCCGAAGATCTGCTCATCACCGGTAAAATCATCACAGCCGATGAGGCAAAAGCCATTGGACTTGTCAATGAAGTGTATGACGACAAAATCGCCATGGATGCCGCCACAGATGTTTGGATACGGAAAAATATCCTTGGCAAAAGCGCGTCGGCACTGCGTTTTGCCACAAAAGCAGCCCGTGCTTCATTCGATTTCTTTATGCTGAAACAGCTGCCCGAATTTACGGATATGTATGTGAACGAAATGATGGAAACGCACGATGCCAATGAAGGAATTCAGGCATTTATTGAGAAAAGAAAGGCTGTTTGGAAGAATTGCTGAACACACATTCCCATTCGGCAAAACGTTCAAGTATGATGTTGCAACGGATGACGATTTCGCTTCATTTTTTTTTAGTTTCCTGAAAATAAAATCCCCCAAAAGACATTGGCTATTCAATTTAATATATCTCCTTTGTTCAATAATAAATACAGAATATCATCGACACGTTTGCAAAATTGGAATTATGCGAATGCGGCAATGTATTTTGTTACCATTTGTACAAAAAATAGAGAGAATTATTTTTGTGAAATTGTAGAGAAACAATGCATTGCGTCTCTACAACCCAC
>CANNKD010000283.1 GCA_947505205.1 Bacteroidota bacterium
ATTGGTATGCTAAATTTCAGTTTTTACGACTCAAAACGCAAGAAAGTTCGCTTGAAACAAGCCGGAAGAGGCGGAATAGGAACTGTATTGCGTGATAAAAAAATCAAAGCTATCGTTGCTAAAATCTCAGGTGTAAAAGGAAATCTGAATAACGTTGTCGACATAAAAGCCATCATGGAACGTGGCCAGCGTTTCAACCGTGAAATGCGCGAACTCGACGATAAACAGGCTGAAATGCGCACCAAAGGAACCGCACATTTAACCAATGTGATGAATGATTATGATCTGTTACCGGTTCATAACTTCAAATTCGGAAATCATCCTGAAGCCGATAAAATCCATGGTGAAGTGTGGAAATCTAAATTTACACAAGGCATTCCGGATGGCTGCTGGATTGGCTGCAATATGGCTTGCGCCAAAGGAATTGACGATTATTTGCTTCGTTCCGGCCCTTATAAAGACAACAAAGTGATCGTTGATGGCCCTGAATATGAAACAACTTCTTCATTGGGTTCCATTGCCGGTATTTTTAATCCTGACTTCACCATTGAAGCCAATTTCTATTGCGATACGTATGGAATTTGCACCATCTCCTGGGGAACAATCCTTGGATTTTTGATGGAATGTTACGAAAACGGTATTATTAATGAAGAACGCACAGGTGGTTTAAAACTCCATTTTGGCAATGCTGATGCTGCCATGGAATTGCTCCATCAACTCGGACGTGGCGAAGGATTTGGCGTTGTTGCCGGACAAGGCGTTCGCAAATTAAAACAACTATTTGCCAAAAATGGCTGGGGAGACGCGGCGTTTATGCAGGATATCGGCATGGAAAACAAAGGTCTTGAATATTCGCAATATGTTAGTAAAGAATCACTTGCACAACAAGGCGGCTATGCGATGACCAATAAAGGACCACAACATGATGAAGCCTGGCTCATTTTTATGGATATGGTAAATAATCAAATTCCAACTTTTGAGAAAAAGGCCGAAGCATTGCATTATTTTCCCATGTTCAGAACCTGGTTTGGATTGGTTGGTCTCTGTAAATTACCATGGAACGATGTTGAACCCGAAAACAATCACGAAACCAATGAACCTGCCAAAGTTCCCGAACACGTTGACAACTATGTCACCATTTATAAAGCTGTAACCGGAAAAGAGTTTGATAAACATGAAATGATCCGCCAGTCGGAACGCGTGTATAACTTTCAGAGAATCTTCAATTTACGTCGTGGATTTGGCGTACGTAAATGGGATGCGCAACCTTATCGTGCTGCCGGACCTGTTACAAAAGAAGAATATGAATCCAGGGCAGATCGTTACGATAAGCAACTACTCGAATTGGTTGGCTATGATCCAACGGGAAAAACCACCGAGGAAAAGCTGGTCGTTACACGCCAGTATCGCGAAAATCGCTACGAACAACTTCTGGATGCTGTTTATGCTCGCCGTGGCTGGACAAAAAACGGTGTTCCAACTATTGAACATCTTAAAAATATAGGAATGGATCTACCTGAATTGATTGAATTAATCACACCTCATCAGGAATAGTAAATACCGAAACGGAAACAGGCGGCTTTTTTTTTAAGAAGGTCGCCTTTTTTTTATTCTTCCAAATAATTGAGGTCTTTATGAAATGTTTCCTCCATAAAATACAAGGCAACCAAAGCAATTGCAATGGTCGTAAATCCAACAATATATGCGGATCCGACCAGTCCATAGGTTGATTTAAGTGCCTGAAATGAAAGTGTAATCAAAACAACACCACCACGCACAAAGTTTGGAACGGTTGTCGTAACGGTTGCTCTTAAATTTGTTCCAAACTGTTCAGCAGCAATTGTAACAAACACTGCCCAGTATCCGATGCTGATTCCCATCACAAAACACAAAACATAAAATGCATTCACTGAGAGATTGGATGAACTTAGATAACCGACAACAAACAAGGATGTTAGTAAGATAAATATCAATATTATCTTCTTCCTTGACCGAAATATCTGACTCGAAAAACCGCTCAAAAGGTCACCTATGACTAAGCCAGTATATGCATACATGATTGCGTTACCGGCTGATACACTTCCTTTTACACCCAAGACGACAGCAAATTCAGGAGAAAGAATGATTAAGATGCCAACAACAAACCACATCGGAAAGCCGATTAAAATGCATCCTAAATATTTCAAAAATCTTTTTCTGTTGGTAAACAAGCTCAAGAAATCCCCTCTTTTGATGGCCAGATTCGATTGAACAGATTGAAACATTCCGCTTTCAAGCATTTTAGCCCGCAAAGCAAGTAAAACCAAACCCAATAACCCACCAAAAATATACGCCCATTTCCACGAGAAATGACCGCCAACATATCCTGCTGTAACAGAACCCATTATGCCGACCGATGCCACAATAGTGGTGCCAAATCCCCGTGCTTCCTTCTTAAGTGTTTCACTCACCAAAGTTATCGCAGCGCCCAATTCGCCGGCCAATCCAATACCCGCAAAAAACCGTGCGGCAGCATAAGCCGGCACACTCAAAACAAAAGCATTGGCAATATTTGCAATCGAATAAAGCGCAATCGAACCAAATAATACCGAAATTCTTCCTTTTTTATCTCCAAGAATCCCCCAGATGATACCTCCCAATAACATACCAATCATCTGCATATTCAACAGAAATACTCCCTGAGTCACCAAATCATCACCGCTGACGCCGAGAGATGTCAAACTCTCAATACGAACAATTCCAAATAATACAAGATCATACATATCAACAAAATAGCCTAACGAAGCCACGAGTACAGTAAAATTAAATGCTGATTTAAAATGATCCCATGACCAGGATTGCGTGTTTTCCATTATTAAGGGTTTATAAATTTGAAACAAATGTATGAATATGAGTTTAAGGATTTGCCAAATTATTTCGAGTATCTGAATCCTTAAAAAAAAAGAGCAATATTTTATTGTTTCTGATAAAAAAATATATAAATTTACTCTATCAAACCTTAAAAACATGAGCACTACTATTAACCGCAAACCGATTCGTTTCTATAGCGATCCAAAAAGAGTAATTGTTCGATTCTTTTTCCCCGGTCCCGATTCAAGAGTTATTTCGATCATTGAAAAAGTAAAACAGATGCCCGA
>CANNKD010000284.1 GCA_947505205.1 Bacteroidota bacterium
GGCAAAAAAGTTGTGTTGGGTGCTTCAGATACTTTTCGGGCAGCCGCGGTTGATCAGCTTAAAATTTGGGCGCAACGTGTCGATGTTCCGATTGTGGCACAAGGAATGGGTTCCGATCCTGCATCCGTAGCTTTCGATACTGTCAAATCGGCTGTTAGTCAGGATGCTGATGTGGTGATTATTGACACGGCAGGGAGACTGCATAATAAAATCAACCTGATGAAGGAACTGACTAAGATAAAAATGGTAATGCAGAAAGTAGTTCCAGGTGCGCCACACGAAATATTATTGGTTTTGGATGCTTCCACCGGACAGAATGCCATTGAACAAGCTCGGCAATTTATTGCTTCAACAGAAGTTAACGCACTGGCGTTGACTAAATTAGACGGGACAGCCAAAGGTGGTGTTGTGATTGGAATCTCCGATCAATTCAAAATTCCGGTGAAATATATCGGTATTGGTGAACGCATGGAGGATTTGCAGGTTTTTAACCGAACTGCCTTTGTGGAAAGTTTGTTTGAATAGTTCTTTTATTGAAGTGAACGGAGTGATAAATGGAAATCGGAGAGTTGAAGATCAAGATGAATGCTATGAAAACCATTAATATCGTTACCTTAGGATGTTCAAAAAACAAAGTTGATTCAGAACATCTGGCAGGATTACTCGAAGCCGGTTACCAAATTCTGCATGACAGCGACGCTGATTCAGAAGTTGTTATTGTGAATACCTGCGGTTTTATTGGAGACGCCAAGGAAGAATCTATCGATACGATTTTATCCTTTGCCGAAGCCCGCAAAGCTGGTGAAATAGAAAAACTTATTGTGATGGGTTGTTTATCACAACGTTACAACAAATCATTGAAAAAAGATTTACATGAAGTAGATGCTTTTTTTGGTGTCAACGATTTCAATGCCATTGCCTCATTGCTGAAAGTGAAACCTGAAGATTCGTTTAAACCTTATCATTACAAAAGGGTTTTATCCACACCGCAGCACTTTGCATATTTGAAAATTTCAGAAGGCTGCGACCGCGCCTGTTCTTTTTGCGCAATTCCGTTGATCAGAGGAAAACACCGTTCGGTACCTGCTGATCAGCTCATGGAAGAAGCGAAAAATCTCGCTTCCACGGGCGTGAAGGAACTCATTCTCATTGCACAGGATTTAACTTATTACGGAATTGACATCAACGGAAACAGGCAAATCACGCATTTGGTCAATGCGCTCGCTGCAATCGAAGGTATTGAATGGATTCGTTTGCAATATGCCTATCCGATAGGTTTTCCAGATGATTTAATACAATTAATCGCCTCAAATCCTAAGGTTTGTAAATACATCGATTTGCCGCTTCAGCACATCAATCCACGTATTCTGAAATCGATGAAACGCGGCGTTGATAAAGATATGACTATCGGTTTGATCAACAAAATACGCGAACAAATTCCGGGCGTGGCCTTCCGCACAACCATGATCACTGGTTATCCGGGAGAAACGGAAGAGGAATTTAATGAATTGTTGCAATTTATTAAAGATCAACGTTTTGAGCGATTGGGTGTCTTTGCCTATTCGGCTGAAGAAGATACTTCAGCTTATGAATTGGTAGATGATGTCACGGATGAAATGAAACAGTTTCGTGTGGAAACGATCATGGAATTACAACAGGAAATTTCACTCGAAATTAACCAGAAAAGAATTGGAACAGTTGAAAAAGTGCTTATTGACAGAGTTGAAAATGAGTATTTTGTTGGTCGTACACAGTATGATTCTCCGGAAGTGGACAACGAAATTCTTATCGCAAAAACCGACCTTGAAATGCTTATTGGCGAATTCTACAACGTTAAAATCAGTGAAGCAGATTATTTCGATTTGTACGGTTCCGTTGAATAGATTACCATTTTAACTATTTGTCAATCATTTTGGAGAAAAAAGGATTTATAGTATTTTAACATAAATATCATTGAAACAATATGTTAAGATATTTTTTAGCCAAAATGAAAAATTCCCGTTAAACCTGATATTTATTATTTTACTGAAATTCAATAGTTTAAAATATATGGCATATTAATTGGCTGATATAAATATCTGCTATAATGCAATCGAATTCTGGTTGTTTTTGTCATAATTTGGTTTTGGTTAGTTTACGGGCTTTCTTCGTGGGGAGGGAGCCCGATTTTTTTTCTGTCATTAGCCTTTTCTCCGTATTTTTGCAATTCGATTAAAAGAAAATAATCTCATAATCAATTGCTTGTCAACATGAAAAGAATTTTAATAGTATTGGTTTGCGTCTGTTTCAGCACGTTTGTTTTGGCACAGCATCCTGATCAAATAGACGTTAGTTCCTATCCGGATGGTATTTTTACCGACACAATCAATGGAATGATTGTAAAAGGGACGGTATTAAACTCCAAAAAAGAAGGAACCTGGACTGTTTCATTCAATACAGAGGTTATTAGTTTATTGATTCAGTACGTAAATGGATTAAAATCCGGTCTGGTTATCGAAATGGATCGTAACGCGCTGATGTTGGCTCAATCAAATTTCCTGAATGATTCCTTAAACGGAACCCGATTGGTATTTACGGGCGGAGGCCATCCGCAGTTGAACGAACATTATAAACATGGAAAGTTAGATGGATCGAGACAGGTTTTTTATGAGAAAGGAAAACTCCAGGAGCAATCGGAATATGTGAATGGATTGAAAACTGGCAAGTCAACGTGGTACGATGACGAAGGTAAAATGCTTGCAGAATATAATTATCTGAATGGCCTGTTTGACGGAGGTCAGCAAGTGTTTTATCCAAATGGAAATATCAAATCTGAACAGTGGTACAAAATGAATGTTTTAGATGGAAAAAACGTTCAGTTTTACGAAAATGGAAAGAAGAAACTGGAAGGTAACTATCTTATGGGGGAAAAAGTTGGTCCATGGAAAATGTACGATGATGCCGGAAAAGAAACCAAAGTGTTGAATTATAGGGAAGTAAAGTAATCGTATTCCTTCATCTGCAAAATAATTCTTGACCTAAATCAATTTTAAAAATTTATTATTTTAACTCCTCAGGAAGCCTCAATAATCCTATGAATTACTTATCAGTCGATAGCCTGTCGAAATCTTTTGGCGATAATCTTCTATTTGAA
>CANNKD010000285.1 GCA_947505205.1 Bacteroidota bacterium
CCATTCAACAGATTTTTCAAGGTGAATTTTACTAATCCGGATTCTCTCGCTGATATCAGGCAAAGGCATCGATTCACCTGTTTCCAGATAGTGTTTGATCTCACGAAAAACCCATGGATTTCCATAGCTGCCACGTGCAACCATCAGTCCATCAACACCATAGGTATCACGAAAATACTTAGCTGAAGGTCCATCCATTACATCTCCGTTACCAAAAACCGGAATTTTCATACGTTGATTTCTTTTCACCTCGCCAATCAAAGTCCAGTCTGCCGGAGTACTTGATCGTGTTGTACGTAATCGTCCATGTATAGTAATCGCTTGTATGCCAACATCTTGTAATCTTTCTGCAATTTCTACGATTTCCTTGTGTGCATCATCATAACCCAAACGTGTTTTGACTGTAACCGGTAATTTGCAGGCTTTCACTACGGCTGCAGTCATTTCAACCATTTTTGGAATATCATTCATGATGCCTGAACCGGCACCTTTTGAGGCGACTTTTTTTACCGGACAGCCAAAGTTGATATCGATAATGTCAGGATTTGCTTGCTGTGCATACAATGCAGCTTTCACCATCGAATCGATATCATGACCAAAGATCTGAATGCCTATAGGTCTTTCAAACTCAATGAAATCAAGTTTCTTAACACTTTTTGTTGCATCACGGATCAGTCCTTCCGAAGAGATAAATTCGGTGTACATGATGTCAGCGCCAAACATTTTACACACATATCTGAAAGGCGGATCGCTCACATCCTCCATGGGAGCAAGTAAAATGGGGAATTCTCCCATGTCTTTATTTCCAATTCGAATCAAGGTAAACAGTTTAAGTTTCGGGCAGCAAAAATACTACTTTTGCCTCAATGAATTTGAAATGCTCGTGTGTATGACCCATTTTGCAATATTTCGACAAACCTCAACCCGTTTTCATTTTTCTATTTTTCTTTTTTTGCTCATGTTTTTTTCGATCCTAAGCATCCTGATTGGAATGTTGGTTAGCAAGTTGATTTATCATGTTCCAATGACTGATTTGGCTAACTTAGCTACTACAGAAACAGGTATTTCTATTGCGCGTACTATTCAGATAATCAGCCAGATAGGAATTTTTATTTTACCACCCATTGTTTTAGCATTTTTAATTTCGGATAATCCTTCGCGATACTTAGGTTTTGAGAAGAAACCCGCAATAAAAATACTCACAATCAGCATTTTAATCATGTTTACTACGCTCCCATTGATTCATCAAATGGCATCATGGAACGAGGCAATTAAACTTCCCGCTTTTCTCGAAGGAATTGAAAAGTGGATGCTCGAAAAAGAACAGCAATCGGAGGAAATTAGTAAGAAATTTCTGGAAGTGAGTTCAATTTCAGGATTGTTATTGAATTTGTTAATGATAGGGATTTTACCTGCTGTTGGTGAAGAATTATTGTTTAGGTCGGTATTACAACCCATGATTGGCAAAACCTTAAAGAACATGCATCTTGGCATTATCATTTCTGCTATATTATTCAGTATGATGCACTTACAATTTTATGGATTTATTCCAAGAGTTGCATTGGGAATGTTATTGGGATATTTTTATCTTTGGTCAGGTTCAATTTTAGTACCCATGCTGATGCACCTTGTGAATAATGGTTCGGCTGTAATTCTATTTTACGTGGCCAACAATGGATATGCTGATATAAATGCTGAAGAATTCGGCAGCACATCAAACAGTATTATTCTGATAATCAGCATATTCATAAGTGTTGGATTGTGTTACTTTGCACACAGAGCTAACGAAAAAATAAAACCTTTAGAAAATGGATAATTTATCATTTATTGAACGATTGATGGTTGCCTTAGCTGCAGGATTTTTAATTGGATTTGAACGACAATGGCATCACAAATCAGCCGGTTTACGAACGAACACTTTGGTTTCAGTGGGCTCAGCATTGTTTGTATTACTTTCCATTGAAATTACGCAATCGGGCGGTGATGTTACCCGAATTATTGGTCAGGTTGTTACAGGTATTGGATTTTTAGGGGCCGGTATTATTTTTAAGGAAGGCTTTAGCATTCATGGACTTACAACAGCCGTAACAGTTTGGTGTAGTTCCGCAATTGGTTGTTTGGCGGCAGCAGGTTTTTTCGTTGAAACCCTTATTGCAACTTTATTAGTAGTTGGTGTAAATCTGGCTTTAAAACCAATAGACCGATGGCTAACCAACCGTGGAGAACCGAAAAAAGAGTAAAAACGGCAAAAGATAGCTTTGGTTTTAGTATTTGCCATTGTTTCTATAAAAGATGAAAATTCAATTGTATAATAATTTAATCCACTTTGCAGCTAATCCGGATAAAATAATTGCTGTTCAATGACTTGATAGCCATCAAGTTCAGATTTGTGTACTACAGATTTTCATGCAGGAGGATTTGGCTTTAATGCGAGGTTTAGCCTCGGTAAATAAAACCAATTCTTTATCAATAAATTGTACAATTTTCATGTCAAATGTGCTATTATAAAACTATAAAATGAGCATTTCTAACGGTTGAAACTTAGAAGAACACAAATAGTAATAGTACTATTGATTTGTTTATCAAACAGTTATGTTGGTTAAATAGATTCTCCCTCAAATTTTGGGAGGTTCTGTTATCAGTATTGTTACATTTGCTATTTCATAACATTTTGGTTCAAAATTTCAGTCATTAAAGAGTAAACCTATGACAAGAACAATTTCCCTTTATCTACTTGTATTTTGTCTGTTCAGTTTAACCGCTATTTCGCAAAATACAACCACATTGGACACATCCAACATCCACTTAAGAAATCAGGTGGATGCAATGATCTTATACCAGCAGCAATTTTTTGACTCGCTGGTTAAAACACAATTGCAGATAGATATCCAGAAAGCCTCAGGTAACAGGGATAAAACAATGGAACTTGAAGCGAAACTAAAAACAATTGAAATCCAGGATTCATTGCGAAAAGTGGAACTCTATCAAAAAATAGAATTACTTAGAACGACTTCTAATGGTTCGGCCGTTATTTCTTTTAACGATACATTATTCTTTATTTTTACTAAAATCGCTTCTTATAGTCCGGAAGAAAGGGCTGAAAATATTACAAGAAGAA
>CANNKD010000286.1 GCA_947505205.1 Bacteroidota bacterium
TGAAGGAGATGTTGTAAATACTTCATCTGAGATCGCTAACTATGGGTCTGAGACAGTATCATTTGATGTAATTCTAGAGATTTATGAAGGTTCGAACATTATTTTCTCATCTACGAAATCAGTATCAAACCTGGCTTTTGGTGTACCAGACACCGTTGCTTTTGATTCCTGGACTGCAGTTAAGGGGTTCTATACAGCCTCTGTTACCACATTACTACCGGGTGATGAAAATCCGGATAATGACCAGAATGAACACTTTTTTCCGGTGGTAGATACCATTTGGTATTGTGTACCTGTTGCAGACTGTTCTTTTGGATATTTCCATGGTATAACTGACTTTGCCTTTGCAGGAATTGAAAACTACAACAGTGGTTGCAGTGATAATGGGTATGGTGTTTTCACAAATCTGGAAGGAACCGCTGAGATTGGTTCAGAATATGTTGCTACTGTAACTGTTGGTTTTCAGAGTCAATTTGTAAGTATATGGATCGATTTAAATCAGGATATTGAATTTACACCTGATGAACTGGTAGTAACCGATTTTGAAATGACGGAAGACAGTGTTTTTTACGAAATCCCCATCACAATCCCGGGAAATGGTTTACCTGGTGCTACCGTTATGCGTGTCGGATCCTGCTTTTTGCAACCTTCATCTCCCGATCCATGTGCTAATCTTTGGGCAGGTGAATGGGAAGATTATACATTGATTTTGACAGGTGCATCAATCATCCTCAATGCCGGGGTAGTTTCCATTGATATGGAGCCATTCATTATTCAAGGGAACGTTATTCCTAAGGCTACCGTAAAGAATTATGGATTACAAACGGTTAGCTTCCCGGTGACCTGTACCATCAATGATAACGGTTATACTTCAACCAAAAACGTGACTAATCTTGCCCTTGGTGAAGAAGTCGAGGTTTTATTCGATACATGGTCAGCTGAACCTGGAATGTATGAAATGGAGGTAACGACTCAACTCCCGGGTGATGAAGTACCGGCTAACGATATATTAAATACCACCCTTGGGATTGTTGAATACATTCCATCTAAAATGGTAGTTGGTGAAGAAGGAACGGGAACGTGGTGTGGCTGGTGTGTAATGGGTATTGTCTATATGGATTCGATGCAAATGAAATATCCTGAAACCTGGATTGGCATTGCAGTTCATAATGGAGATCCCATGGTAGTTGATGAGTATGATGCAGGTATAGGACCATTAATTGAATTTTCTTATCCCGGCGGACTTGTTGACAGAACTGTTCTTACAGATCCATCTACTTTTGAAGACGCATTCCTTCAAAGAATAAATCAAGTTCCCGCTGCAGGGATTATCATCCAAAACAAATTGTACAATGAAACAACCGGGGAGTTATCCTTCACTCTTACTTCTGATTTTGTAGCACAGGTAAATAATTACCGGTTTAACGCAGTGATTAAAGAAAACAATGTAACCGGAACCGGAACCGGATGGGATCAGGCTAATTATTATTCAGGTGGAATGTATGGCCCAATGGGTGGCTTCGAATTACTTCCAGACCCCGTCCCTGCCGAAGATATGGTTTACCAGGATGTGGCACGCGCTATTCTCGGTGGTTTTGAAGGTGCCGAAGGAAGTCTTCCCGAAACAGTTTATGCAGGTGAAACCCATAGCTATAATTTTTCGATGATAATTCCAGAAGATTGGAACATTGAAAACCTTGAAATCATTGGTATGCTGATCGACTACAATAATGGAGCTATTGTGAATGGAGCAAAAGAGGAACTAGTTACTGGAATTGCTGATTTGGAATCGACAACAATAAATATTGTAGTTTATCCTAATCCTGCCAAAAATGAACTGAGGTTCTCAAATATTCCCGAAGGCAATATCTATATTTACAATATCAATGGCCAGCTGATGATCGAAAAACAAAACGTTGATGGCTCGTGTAAACTCGATATTACAAACTTAAAGAATGGAACATACATTGTCAGGGTAATTATGGACAATCAGGCGTGTACTTCTAAATTGAATATTATTAAATAAGTATTAGCCGTGAAAAATATTAAGACATCATTTGTTCTAATTATCTCGGTCTTATTCATATCGATATGTGGCTTTTCTCAATCACTAACAATATCGTGGGATGGTGAACCTGTCGCAGATACTATGTTAGTGATTGGGGCTGCTACCGATTTTGAAATTGTTGCTCATGCAATTATTACTAATGAATCCGATCATAGCATGGATGTTAAAGTTCGTAGAGATCAACTACAAATGATTGAAGGAACCATGAGCCAATTTTGCTGGGGAGCTAATTGTTACCCTCCAAATGTAGAAGAATCTCCAGGATTTTTAACATTAGAGCCAGGCCAATCAACTGAGGAAGCGCAATTTTCCGGCCACTATTTGCCCCAGGGCCATAATGGGGATTCGTTTATTGAATACAAATTCTTCAACATGAATAACGAAGATGAAAATGCGAAGGTTATTGTCCAATTTGCAGCTACAGCAGTAGGCGTAATAGAAAATGATTTGAGCGTAAATATTTATCCCAACCCCGCCTCTGGCCATTTGACAATCAATATGCCTCAATCTATTGAAGCAATTAGCATTTATGACTTTACTGGTGCGAGAGTTATGGAAATGCAAATAAAAAGCAATTCCTGTAAACTGAGTACATCATACCTATCCTCTGGAGTTTATTTGTTAAGGATTAAAACACACAGTAGTGTGATAACAAAGCAAGTAGTGATTAATTAGTATATAGCATTTGGTTCAGTGCTTAATTTCTTATTCTTATTATAAAATATACCTAATCGAATTATATGGCATCCCTTAAGAATGAGAGCGGTGATCTGAGAATTAAGCTTCAGCAGGTGATCGAGAAATCAAATGCCCAGAAAAAGATACTTAAGAAGATTCTCATCCAATTGAACAAGCAGACAGGGGAATTTAAAAAACCCGAAGACGGGGACCATGAAAAGAAAAAATGACAATCTGGTTGTCAACAGAATAAAAACCCTCGCTGCCGCGCGAATCCTTTCGCGTGGCTCTATAAATTCACTACAATTACATCATTAA
>CANNKD010000287.1 GCA_947505205.1 Bacteroidota bacterium
ATATGACACCCGAAAATGCCGCCAGGGCGTTATATAGTGACATATTGAATTTAAGTGTCGCATTGCCAGAGTATAACGAATTCAGTAAAATTCTTCACAAGGTTGCGCGCGTGTATGAAGTGAAGGATTTACTGCAGGATATTTTAGCGGATGAAAAAGTGAGAACCAATCTTTTAACAAAGGTTTGCAACCTGGAGTCGGTTGAAGATATATGTCATATTATTTCAAAATTAAATAATGTACAATTGGCTTCTCAGTTGATTGAAGGTGTTGAAATGCAAAAGGATACGCTCACTAAATATCTTGATTATGAGCGTTTTGCATTACATCCTCTACCAAACTTCTTTTTTACGCGCGATGCATCATTCACGATGAACGATAAGGTCATCATCAGTAAAATGGCCAGAAAAGTACGGGAAAGAGAAGCACTGATCATGGAATCGATCTTTGATAATCATCCTACATTTTCGACAAAGACTGTAAATCCGGTGAAATTGTACGACAAATCGGGTAAAGCTTCGATCGAAGGTGGAGATGTACTTATAGCACGTGAGGACGTAATATTATGTGGTGTGAGTGGTCGGACAACAAGTCAGGGAATTGATGCCATGCTCGAATATTTAAAGACCAAACCTGGAACTAAGCACCTGATTTTACAGGAGTTACCTTATCAGCCTGAGTCGTTTATCCACCTCGATATGGTATTTACTTTTCTGGATGTTGATAAATGCATGATTTTTGAACCACTGATACTTCATTCAAGCCGACATCTGACAATCCATATCACGGTGGAAGGAGATAAAGTATTGCATATAAGAGAAGAAAAAAATATTTTGGAGGTTTTGAAATCGTTAGGCATTGATCTTGAGCCTGTTGGATGTGGAGGACATAACGATAACTTCATCATGGAACGCGAACAGTGGCAAAGTGGAGCTAATTTCTTTTCAATCGCTCCCGGCAAAGTAATTGGATATGGTCGTAATACACATACAATGAAGGAATTACACAAGCATGGGTTCGAAATCATCAAAGCGCGTGATGTGTTGAAAGAAAAAGTTGATCTAGCAACATATCAAAAATACGTCATCACCATTGAAGGCGACGAACTCTCTCGCGGTGGTGGTGGTGCACGTTGTATGACATTGCCAATTAGCAGAAAATCAGTTGATTGGTAGTTGATTGTATTGAGATTACTGTAACTATTCAGCTCCTGTTCGAAAGTCTGTATTTTTCACAATATCAGGTATTTATATAATTTTCAATTGTCCATTTTCAATTGTCCATTACTTATATCAATTTTGCGGTTACCTTTGCTCCTATTAAAAGCATAATTTTATCTTAATCCACGCATAATTCATGGTACAGCGGATCATCAAATTTAAAAATAAGCACCCATTTTTGTTTATCATGTTCATAGGAATTTTTGTTCGGATGGTAGCAACCATTTTTTCGAAAGGATTTGGCATGCACGATGATCATTTTTTGGTGATTGAACAAGCACAGTCGTGGGCAGACGGAACAGATTACCAGAAATGGCTTCCGTGGACACACGGAAATGAAGGTCCCCAAGGCCATAGTTTCTTCTATGTTGGTCTTAATTATATTATTTTAAAGACGTTAACAATTTTTGGATTACATGATCCACAATTTAAAATGTATATTATTCGCCTTCTTCATGCGATGCTTTCTTTGCTTGTAATTTCATTTGGCTATCGCATTGCATGTCTTATCACCGAACGAAAAACTGCCTACAAAGTCGCTTTATTGCTTTCGGTTTTTTGGTTTATGCCATTTATGAGCGTTAGAAACCTTGTCGAGATGGTTTGTATTCCCTTTTTAATGTATGGAACGCTTATCGTTTTGCGACAAGAACTGATTCGAAAGCACAATGAACCCGGATATCACCAAACTTCATATTTGGTCGCGGGATTTTTTCTTGGACTGGCTTTTTCAGTGCGATATCAAACTATTTTCTACACCGGAGGTCTGGGATTAGCCATTTTACTTGCCGGAAACTGGCGAGGTACAATCTCAACAGCAATAGGAGTCTTGTCATCCATTGTGATTTTTCAAGGGATAATTGATTTTCTTATCTGGCATGTTCCTTTCGCAGAACTTACTGAATATGTGAATTATAATCTTCATCACGCATATAATTATCAAACAAGCCCCTGGTATAATTATTTTTTAGTGACTTTAGGATTTCTAATTCCTCCTGCAAGTTTGATGCTTTTCTGGGGTTTTCTCAGAGAATGGAAACGAAACTTTTTACTTTTCCTGCCTATCGCAGTCTTTTTTATTTTTCATTCAGCATTCCCAAATAAGCAGGAACGATTTATTTTACCCATTATTCCGATGATTATTGTTTTGGGTTTCGTGGGCTGGGAAAACTTCAAATCAAGCTCAGTTTTTTGGCAAAAACACCCAAAATTTCATGAAGTACTTTGGGCTGTTTTTTGGGTAATAAATTTCACACTTCTATTCGTTTTCACACCAACTTATTCTAAGAAATCACGCGTGGAATCGATGACTTACCTAAGCAAATTTGATAATATTAACTATTTCCTGATTGATGATCATAATAACGATAATCTGAGGTTTCCGCCGGTTTATTACACAGGACAATGGCCTCGTTATGATGCAATTATGCATCAAAATAGCTACGCAGGATTGGCAAAAGAAAGAGATTGGGCATTAACCGAGAATCAGCCAACCTTCGTATTGTTTTATCAGCAGGATCGGTTACAGGAACGCGTTGATTCTGTAAAAAAATATATACCAGCACTCGAGTATGAGACCATCGTCTATCCGAGTATTATGGATCGTATCATTCACAATATCAATCCAATCAATGCGAATGAGAAAATCATTATTTACCGGAATACAGCCATGAAACCATAAAATTTCCTTTTTTATGACTTCCGAAGAAGCTAAAAAACAGATTCTATTTCTTACAGAAGAATTAAACAGGCACAACTACAATTATTATGTGCTCGACCAAGTGGAAATTTCTGATTATC
>CANNKD010000288.1 GCA_947505205.1 Bacteroidota bacterium
ACTTTATGCCCTACGGGCAAAAATCCAAAAGGGGTAATTTCTGATCAATCATTATGAAACAAATGAAAACCATACCGCGTAGCGGTTTTAGTATTGTAGAAAACCAAAATGGATATGTTCTTATTCCCTGTAGGGGATAAACAAGAAAAACCCAATTCCATATCAATATAAATGTTACCTTTGCAGTCGCATTACAGCGGGGTGTAGCGCAGCCCGGTTAGCGCGCGTCGTTCGGGACGACGAGGCCGATGGTTCGAATCCATTCACCCCGACTTACACACAATCATTTGGTGATCCGATTGTTATCTATCTTTCGATAACAATGTATGTCAAACAGATGATAAAAAGTGGCACGATTGTCACTTAAAACAGTTTGACTGAGGCAATAAATGAGAATTTCTCAATGCCAAAAGGATCACAAAGAATAAATTATGAATTACAAAACGATCCAAACCGGATCAATAAATAAAATAGCCTGAAAAATTCCAGGCACAATTCCGGAATATTACTTATTCCTCTTTTGATGGACAAAACCTTTGTCCGCAAAGAAACTATGATTACAAATTATAGTATTCATAGCCAATACATTACACACTAAATTACATTATGCAATTCGAATCACTCAATCTCATTGAACCCATTTTAAAATCACTGCAAGAAGAAGGTTATACCATACCAACACCTATACAGGCACAGGCAATTCCAATCATTTTACAAGGCACCGACCTACTCGGTTGTGCCCAAACCGGAACCGGGAAAACGGCAGCATTCGCCATCCCGATTCTTCAATTATTAAGTGCAAACAAGCAATTTGCTAAGAAGCGTAAAATCAGAAGTTTAATCGTTACACCAACACGTGAATTGGCCATACAAATCGGCGAAAGTTTCACAGCTTATGGCCGTCATACAGGTTTATCAAATACTGTCATTTTTGGTGGCGTAAACCAAAGTCAGCAAACACCCGCTTTGGTTCGTGGTGTTGATATACTGATAGCTACACCGGGCCGGTTGTTAGACCTTATGGGCCAAGGATATCTGAGTTTACGCGATGTGGAGATTTTTGTACTTGACGAAGCCGACCGTATGCTCGATATGGGCTTTATTCACGATGTGAAACGCCTGTTGGAAGTGCTTCCAAAACAAAAACAATCACTTTTCTTTTCGGCTACCATGCCGCCCGAAATTGTGAAATTAGCAAGTACCATCTTGTACAAACCCAGAGAAGTTTCGGTAACTCCCGTTTCGTCGACGGTTGATATTATCCAGCAATCAATCTATTTCGTTGACAAAGGAAATAAAAACGCTTTATTGGTTGAGATACTGAAAGATCAGGCAATTAAAACTGCCTTGGTTTTTACGCGTACCAAACACGGAGCCGATCACGTTGTGAAGATGTTGTTGAAACATCATATCAATGCTGAGGCTATTCACGGAAACAAAGCGCAAAATGCACGCCAGCGCGCTTTGGCGAATTTCAAGGCGCAGACAACACGCGTGTTGGTGGCTACCGATATTGCTGCCCGTGGTATTGATGTGGACGACTTGGAATATGTGATCAATTTTGAGATTTCAAATATAGCAGAAACCTATGTTCACCGGATTGGTCGGACGGGCAGGGCAGGTGCGAACGGTACGGCCATTTCATTCTGCGATGCGGAAGAAAAGGCGTATTTGAAGGATATCGAGAAGCTGATTCAGAAAAAGATTCCAATCGTGAAAGAACATCCTTTTCCACTGATGATTCACAATCCTGTTAAAACCCCAAAAGTTCAGTTTGTTCGCAGAAATGCAGGTCATCAGAGTCCAAAACCTGCCGTGGCGGGTGAAGGCAGACGGTGGTCGGGAAGATAGAACTACAACGTAAATCGCTTTGGCTCAAAAACTTTATTACCTGGCAAATATTCCTTTATAAGCCGGATGATTGGTTAATTGCCTATTATGGTTTATCTGTAGGAAAAACAATTATTTTTATGCTTTCAACTACGACTATGTTATACATGAGTGGTTAGAAATCAAAATAGATAAAATAGTTTTCTGCTGAATTAAACAAATCATCATGGCTCGACGAATTATTGGTATCCAACAAAAACTTCCCTTTGCTGAAAGTTTACCGCTTAGTTTTCAACATCTCACTGCTATGTTTGGTGGTACAGTGCTGGCTCCGGTATTAATGGGCGTCGATCCGGCCATCGCTTTATTAATGAATGGCATTGGAACATTACTTTATTCATGGTTTACCAAGGGAGGAATACCTGCTTATCTGGGCTCCAGTTTCGCTTTCATTGCGCCCGTGCTATTAATTACCTCGACATACGGAAGTTATAACCATGCGCAATCGGGATTCATCTTTTTTGGATTGTTCTTCGTTCTGATGTCATTTGTCGTAAAGAAATGGGGTATTCTGTGGATTGATGTTGTGATGCCACCTGCTGTGATGGGTGCCGTGGTCGCTATTATTGGTCTTGAACTGGCACCGGTTGCGGCGCAACAAGCCGGGTTAGCTCCCTTGACGGCGGCTGTTGGAAGCATTAATGAACCCTTTGTGGCAGATTCGAAAATTATTTTTGTATCGATGCTGACACTTCTCATTGGTATTTTCGGGTCGGTTATGTTCAAGGGATTTATGCAGGTAATACCAATATTGGCAGCTGTTTTCGTGGGTTATCTGGTGGCGCTGTATATGGGTTTGGTTGACACGATGGCCATTCATAATGCTGCCTGGTTTTCATTGCCGCATTTTCAGACTCCGGTATTTGATTTTACCGCCATTATCATCGTCGCACCTGCCTGTATCGTGGTTTTAGCCGAGCACATCAGCCATTTGATCGTCACCGGAAAAATTACCGAAAGTGATTTGATGCATAAACCCGGGTTACATCGCTCTTTGCTCGGAGACGGAATAAGCAATATTTTATCAGGCTTTGCCGGTTCGACACCCAATACCACCTACGGCGAAAATATTGGAGTGATGGCTATCACCCGTGTCTATTCCGTTTGGGTGATTCGTGGAGC